>CALKWL010000168.1 GCA_938004235.1 uncultured Gammaproteobacteria bacterium | reverse complement strand
GCACTGAAGATACAAGGGTAAATCCGGGAATATGGGCTTTATGCGACCTATACTCTCTTATCGAGGTAGGGATCTACCAGATGCCGCGGGGCGAGATCCTGGTCCAACCCCGGGTTCTCACAAAGACAGTAATCATTGACCGGACGGTGGTGGAGCTTGCAGACAGCAACCTACGGATCCAGCGGGAGGTTGATCAACCAGAAGCGAGTACCGACGAAGACAATTTCTACAGTGATTTTTGGAGTGAGTTTCTCGGTGAGCTGGAGCTGGATGATGTCACTCAATCAGTGCCGAAATCCGCTAAGGCGCAGAACCTATTTTTGGGTCTGCCGCCGAGTTCTTCCCACGCTTGGATCAACGTCTACTTCGCGGGGAGCATGAACGAGGTCGGAGTTTACTTTCGACTTGGGAAGACTGAGTTTGGCGAGATTGCTTACCGCGAATTGGAGCGCGACAAGGATGCCATCATGGCTGAGTTGCCTGACTCTGCTGTTTGGGGATTAATGCGGGGAGCCCACAGCGTGTCTGTCAGTATGCCAGTCGGTGACGTTTGGGCGGAGGCGAACCGACAACGGATCAAGGAATTCTTCGCCGAAAATGCTAACGCATTCGTTAATGCTTTCCGCAAGAGGATGCAGGTGATTGCGGACAGTTTTGAGAGGGCTTAGGGGACCCCGTTTGGAGCCTCTGGTTCATGGGTATTCCCATGCATAAGAACCGAAGGGAAGACGATGGGTCGTGGCGGAAATTGGTCCGAGAGGGCGGAGAGGAAGCTGGTTGGCCAGCTCTGGTGCGCCGAGGGGGCGCTACGAACAGCGGACGCAGTTTGATGATGCGGTCTGCACCATGATTGAGGGTGGACGCGAATCCTGGCATTGGGCCGGAGCCGGCCATGAGCCGTCCTTCAGGTAGGCGCTGGGGAATGACCGCTATGAATCCACTAAGCAGGCCTCTCGCTGATGGGCTCGCTGGTCGGCGTTCAACACGGAGCTGCTTTTGCGACATGCTCAGTCAAAGCATCAGTTCAGCTGGCGTCTAAAGTGATCCCATCCTGAGCCGACGTATAGTGAGCGTACTTGCAGAATGATGCGAGCCGGCGATAACACAACGAAGATTCTCAAATGAAGTCATCAAAACGCGTAATCCTGTCTCCGTACCGACTCCTGCCGATTTTATTGGCCTTGTTCCTACTCACAGCCTGCAATAGCACCATGAAAATTCGGGAGTATGAGGAGAAAGGAATCTCAAATTTGAGCAACTTCGAACTGCTTGAGTATAGGAGAAACCTGATTGCCGAAATATCGCGAATCAATAGAGAGCTCGGTTACCAAGAAATCGATAGCCGTATTAATGCCAGCTTGGCAAATACCTACGCCAAGCATGGCTTCAATAATGCAGCGGCGCAATCTGGTGTGGATTTAATTGGCAATATCGTCACATCGGCGATAGAAAGCAGCCGCCTCGAAGGACTACATGAATCCCTTTACTCGGTGACTGCAGAGCTTAAGCGGCGAGGCTGGGACGGAAGCTACGGATTTAGCCCTATCGTGGTGGAAGACGGTGCGCCAATCGAAGTATCCCCCAGTCGCGGACAACAGATTCGCGATTCATACGGATTTCAGCGCGCGTATGTGCCAGAACCCGAAATTAAGAAACCAAAAGATGTTGGTGAGTCATCCCATATAGTAGAAAGCTTGGCAGGCGAGCATGGATGCAATCCGGATGGAACTGCACAACTGCTCAGCGATGAGTATGGGACCGAGATCTATAAAATGAAATGCACCAATGCCGATTCTCTTGTCTTTGTGTGCGTATATCGAAATTGCAGCCAGATGCGCTAATTGATTCAGTGTCTGAAGCCGCCGACAAGAAAACACCAAACAAGGAGTAGCGAATGAGCAAATGGGGCAGTTCGCGCTTGATTTCATCCCGTTGTTCGAAGATTCAGTTTTTGCTACTCGTTCTGAAAGTCGCGTTTCTTGCAACACCAGTAGTTACTATTGGATGCGCGTCCCCTGGGGCGACGAGCGCCTCTGGCCCTGGTTCGGCAGATCGATTTCAGAGTTTCCTGGCCGGTCGTAGTCGACTGTCATGCGGCGTTTCTTGTTCCGGCGCTTGGGGAGTATCGATGAGGAGGGCTAAATCTCTTCACGACCAGGGATTGTGGGAAGATCTTGCAATACTGGTCTTGGAGATCGGTCATGGAGTAGACCTTGGTTACTATTATCTGGGTCGCTCCGCAGAAGGTCTGGGTGAGACATCTGCGGCCAGCATGTACTACAAGCTTGCGTTGGCAGAGCGATACAAATGCGAGGGATGGTTCGATAATTGTTTGGGGCTAAACGTCCCGACCCTGTCAGAACAGAGGCTGAGAAGTTTGGGCATCGAACCACAGTCGGTAGGCCTTCAAGAAAAGCCCGTTTCGGCAAATCAAAATAACAGCGTTACCGCTTCGAATCACCAGCGACCTAAAGATCGTATCATTAAAGGCCCGAAGATCGAGGAAACGACACCTGCAACTGATACGGTAAGGAGTTATGAGCGGCTTGGTGATTCCGCACAACCTGCAGCCGCGCCGAAAACCAATATTCGACTTAATTCCAGTCCTCGCTCGGTAGCGCGCCCTCAAGGTGTCTTCGGGTTGATATGGGGTGAGTCCATTGCCGCAGTGAGAAAGAAGGGTGTTTCCCTTACTGGCGATAGAGCTGACGGCAGGTTTAGGATTTTTACGGCGAAATCGCTTCCAAAAAACATATCGATCTCAGAGAACTATTTATTAGTATTTGATTGAGACAATGGGCTTCAAAAGATTGTCGTAATTTCTATAAATATTTTTAATGATGTTTACGGCTTTGAAGGAAAAGAAAAGTATGCTGATCTTAAGGCAGGCCTAGTAAGTAAATATGGCCAGCCTGTCAGTCAACTCGAATCAACAGGTTGGAAGCTATGGGGCGAAGCAGATGAATTCTACCAATGCCTTGCCTATGAGGGGTGTGGAAGATATGCCGCTATATTTAGAACAAATGAAGGGGCTTCCGTCGTCCTTGAATTAAAAGGCGCTGGAAGGGGTACTGGTTTTTTAAAACTAACATATGAAGGGCCCAGATGGGGCGAGGCAGTCGACACCCATAAGGTTGGAAACAGTCGGAAAGATACGGATGCCTTATGAGAGAACCCACCCAATCTCCGAATAATGCATACTTCTCATGATTACTGGCCCATTTAATCAGACTGATCGCAAGAGCTTCGAGAGGTAGACCGGCTGATCATTTGATGATAGATCGCTAAGCCCTACGTCTGCCACAGCGCGCCATCCAGCATTGATATTGGTGGACAGGGCGGATTGAACTGACGACTGAACGACTCCTTCCGGACAGACTCGTCCACTGCTATACTCCACGTGCATGCCACGTCACACTACTCAGTCGTGCAAGATCCAGATCCAAGTGATCGGCACGCAGGCGCAGCTTGTGTCGCTCCTCGCCGCTTTCATTGTCGTGCCACGCATCCTCGTATAGTTCACCCGATACTGACACCCGAGCACCCTTCTTGAGCAGGCGGGCTGCAGCCTCGCCGCGCGTGCCCCACAGGCTGACATCCAGCCAGAAGCCGCCCTTGTCGTCGAAGCCCCCGTTTCCGTCCGGTTTGGGGCGGTCGAAGAAGACACGTAGCGAACAGACAGGCTCGCTGTCCTCGCCGGCGGTGTATCGAATCTCTGGGTCGGCACCGAGGTTGCCGCGTCCGGAAAACTTGTTCGCCATGATGGTCGTTCCTTCAAACGTTGTGATCGACGTCGAGATTTAACCGGTGGGCGGCGCTACGACCAGCGAAT
>CALKWL010000167.1 GCA_938004235.1 uncultured Gammaproteobacteria bacterium | reverse complement strand
GATTATAATTCAACTATCTTACAAATACAGCAGCACGGGGAATAGAAATGAAAAATTACTACAAACTTACAACTAAAGAAGAAATCGCAAATGCAATTCCAGAAATCCAAGACGATGTATACCCACCAACACTAGACGCACTAAAAGCGGTTTTGAAACTTGGTTCAATTCACGCGGTTATGCCTAAATGGAAGAGCGCTTTAATGAGTTATTACAAAACAGCGGCTTATCAAAAATATGGCGATGATTGTGTGGCTAATTTAGCAATAATCATGGACGAAATCGGCCAGCCCTACGAAATAGTCGAGACATGGGCTGGCGATCAGATTGAGATCAAATAGAGTAAACCAACACGCGAAACGGCCGTTACCCCAACGGCCGTCGCCAGGAAATTGGCACGTCCTGAATGAGCGAAAAACTATGATCCACCTCGGTTACACCGACCACGAAAAGCGCCAGACCATTGAGCAGTATTGTGCTACTCATGGCATTGAGCACGTGGTCGCTATCTCCCCGGAGAAGTTCCCTTTCTCCCTCGACGGCGCGGACAACGTCACGTATGAGAGCACCATCATGTACGTGACGTTTTACCGCCTGTTGCAAGAGATTCACACCGGCACCCTCATTATCCTGAGCGAGTGCCTGCGGACGCAGAACCGGTACGATCTGACGTACAACTGCATCCGCAATTTTCTGAACCAGACCAACCACTGCCTCGTGTTCCAGCAGTTGCCCCAAATCGACACGCAAGAAGATTTCATGATTCTCTTCGACTTTGTGACCGGCTCCCGCTGGAAGCGGCGCAAGTGGGACATTGATTTGATTTTAGACAATGCCCAGGTGCAGGTACGGCAGTTACCCCTCACCTTCAACCGCATCGACGTGGCCACAGCGGCCAGCACTCAGAAGAAATACGAGAAGGAAAAGGCACGGCGCTTTGCCCAGCTGGGGGCACGCGACCCGCACACCCTGCCCCGTAATCTCTACCTGATTGGCGGCAAGGACAAGCTGGCCCATATTGACGCCCACGCCGCTGGCCAGCTATCGCTATTTGATACGGCCGTTGGCCCACAACAGTACGTGGCCAGGAACCA
>CALKWL010000166.1 GCA_938004235.1 uncultured Gammaproteobacteria bacterium | reverse complement strand
TCCGCAAACTGGTGCACCACGTTTATGGACTCGGCCAGACGGCACGGTTGGTGTCTCTTTTGAAGTCCGAGCTTCTACCGTGCGCTTCCTGAGTGGTCGTGATGAAGCCGGTGGTGGCCCTACTTATCAAGAAGGCGATTACGGTGCCGCCCAGGAAGAGGACGATATTCCGTTCTAAATTTTAATTGGCAAATGGCTTAGAAACGGCCGTGCATGGCAGCAGGTACGGCCGTTATTGGAGAGATGACAGTGAATAAGATAGATGGCATCCTAATTTTTAGCGAAGGTAATAGCGATTTGAGTGACGCGGTACGTGTGGCCGCTGCCCGGTACAAAGAGCGCCGGGGACAAAAGGCAACCCACTGCGGTGTGCCATTGGGTTCGGTTGAGGCGGAAACGGTACTACATGGCATCCGCCTGATTCCGCAGAAAGAGGTTAGCACAGGCTATCTATTGATCGGCGTGGAGGCCGGAAATGGATAGTAGACAGGATTTCAATCGCGTGATTGCTAAATTAAAAAAGGGCGAACCGCCTACAGATGAAGATAGAGAAGTTGTACGTCTTGCTTTCGCCGAATTGGGTGAGGTTTTTGTATCTATACGCATTCACGCAGAGGCCGCACTTGAGGGCATTAGAGTTGTGTGGGCCAGCTACGTTAACGCTCTGCCGGATGAGTATGTGGACACGCTTAATCGGCAGATTGTGGAGAAAAACAAGTTTCTCCTAGAGGATGATGATGATGACAGTCGTTAACTTTAAGAAATTCGGCTCTGTAGAGGCGCTACAGGAAAAGTTTGGTGAAAATTGGCTATATGTGGGCCGGGCGATGCCGCATTTCGGCTTACCTGGAAGTCCTCTGGGCAATCCCTACCGGCTCGATGAGAAAACGGACCGGAAAACGGCAGTTGAGCTGTACAAACAATATCTGTGGGGGCGGATCAAGCAGCGAGATCCGGTTGTGCTTCAAGCCCTGCAAGAAATTGGTGAAGATACGGCCGTTGTTTGCTGGTGCGCTCCGGACGCTTGCCACGGGGATGTCGTGGTGAAGGCCGCGGCCTGGCTGCGGGAAAACGGAAATGCCGACCGCACAGATGTACCCAACCAGGTGCCCGTCATCAAGGTGATTACGCTGTGGCAGCCGTGGGCTCAGCTCATGGCGCTGGGGCTCAAACGTTTTGAGACCCGGAGCTGGAGCACAGATTACCGCGGTGTGCTGGCCATCCATGCCGCCAAGCGCAGCATAAACTGGCGCGAGGTACCTATTGAAGCGCAGGATATTTTAGCTCAGCATGGCTATGACCAGCCCGGCGACTTCGCTTACCAAGCGATCGTAGGAGCCGGCAACCTGACCGGCTGTTACAAAACCCCACCGGGCGAAAATGGTGTGGCCTACTACACGGCCGATGGCAAGCCTGCGTTTGGTGATGTTGAAAATCCTGCTGTTGGCAGCATGGCTTCTCTCGACAGTTACATTATCATGCCACCCCCCGAGCCTGAATTGTATTTTGGCAACTATGAGCCCGACCGCTACGCCTGGCATGTGCCCGATCTGAAGCCCATTCAGCCATTGGGTTGCCGGGGGATGCAAGGGTTGTGGACTGCGCCCGATGAGCTGGCCCAGCAGATTTGGGCCAGATACCAGCGCGCACCTAGCATGACGCGCCTGACTGCTGTCAAGGGGGTGATGTAATCATGGCTATTCATAGAATTGAAGTAGTCGTTAGGGAAGCTGTTGAAACGCAGCGATATTACGAAGTGCTGCGGGTTAATCTGCACGGTGCTACTCCTAGAATCACATATGCTCATACCAGATGCGTGTGCGCCAACTGTGGTAACCACTGCATTGATCAGGGTGCCTTTGATGAAAATGGGAGAGTGCGCTTCTTCTCCGCTTCTCCACCAGACCATTGTATGGATTGTCTTAATGTGCTGGCCAATTATGGCCACTACGACGAATGGGAAGAGGATGAGGGAATGTTTCAGGTTTTCACCTGCAAAACCTGCGACGGAGAGTACGGTGATGGTTGGTCAACCTGCACTTGTGATGACGGTGAGGCTAACCGCCTCATCAATTATGATGCCGAGGAGGAATATCCAGA
>CALKWL010000165.1 GCA_938004235.1 uncultured Gammaproteobacteria bacterium | reverse complement strand
AGATTGACTGACGTGACTGGAGTTCAGACGTGTGCTCTTCCGATCTAGAACCTGTCGCTCCGGAGGCTCCACGCGCCGCGCCTTCGCAACTGGAGAGCATTCTTGACAGGGGAGTACTGCGCGTCGCCACGCGTGAAAGCCCTCTTGCCTACTTCAAGAATGAAACCGGGCAAATCAGCGGATTGGAGGCTGATCTTTGCAGTCTTTTTGCGGCCAGCCTGGGTGTTAAAGTCGAGTTCGTACTGGCCGACTCCATCCCTGGCGTTTTTGAACTGGTACGCAACGGCCAGGCCGACATGGCCGCCGCCAACCTGATACGCGATCCAGCGCAAAACCCCCTGTTTCGCTTCAGTTCAAGCTACCTGAAGCTTCGCCAGCAGCTGTTAATGCGCGAAGACGCTGACAAGCCGCGCAAGCTGGACGATATTGATAATGCGTACATCAGCGTGGTCGCCGGCAGCGGACACGCTGAAACAGCGCGCTCGATCAGCGAAAAACACCCTGATCTTGTGCCTCAGAGCTTGACTGCAACCTCAGGCATGGAGCTGGTTGCCAAATTGGCACGCAAAGAGTTGGACTATGTGCTGGTTGACGCATCCATGGCGCGTATCGCGCAGATGCAGTGCCCAGCAGTTAAGCTGGCACTGGATATTGGCGATCCAAAAGACTACGCATGGGTTTTTTCGTCGTCTATCGCCATGTGCAATCACCAAGAGCCAGAACAGAATTGCAAGGGGCGCGACAACGACAGCTTGGTGCAGGCCGCTGAAACCTTTCTTGACAACCTCCAGCAAAGTGGTGAATTGCAACGTATTCTGGACGGCTATTTCGACTACCTGGATACGCTGGATCCCGATGGGGCGCGTCAATTCCTGCGCGCTGTGCGCTATCGCCTGAAAGATTACCGGCCTCACTTCATTCAGGCCGGCAAGCGCCACGCCATCGACTGGCGACTGCTTGCAGCCACGGGCTACCAGGAGTCGAAATGGGATCCTGAAGCCGTATCCGACACAGGCGTGCGCGGCATGATGCAGTTCACCTCGGGTACGGCGCAAAAACTGGGTATCGACCCGCATGATCCTCGCTCCAGTATCGAAGGCGCCGCGCGCTACCTGAAAATACTCGACAAACAGCTGCCGCGCAGTATTCCGCAAAATGAGCGCCCATGGTTTGCGCTGGCGGCTTACAACATCGGCATTGGCACCGTTTTACATGCCCTGCGCAGCCACCAGCGCAAGCGCCCGCAGGAAACGCTGTATTGGCAGGACTTCAAGGATGCCTTGTTACAGGAAACGCAAGGCAGCAGCTTCAGCCAACAGCGCAGAAGGCTCGCCCTGCACTACGTTGACAGCATTCGCAGCTACTACGAATTGCTGGTTTGGCTTACCGAGCGCAACCCCGAGATAAGATCTGCGTCCAAGGGCACGTCCTGACTTATCAGGAGGCTAAAAAACTCATCCATGAGTTTTTTAGCCCTACCGAATCCAGTACACGCCCGGATTTGGTCGCGAAAAATCAATCACGTCAGCGATTGATTTACGTGCGGGACATCCATGTCCCGCCATAACATGCTGCTGACACAGCACTTCAGCAGCATGTTATAGCTTGAGCCAGATACACATCAAAACGCACAGCCTTACCACGATAATCCAGCGTCGGCTTGCGTCCCGCAAGGTACTCGGCATGCAGAGGCCGTTTCACCACAACGCGTCGTACGGCGCGTGACAGGGCCAATGTCAGCAGCTCGCCAGCATCCTCATCCGCCCCCACCAGCGCATGAAACAGGCGCATCGGCTTTTTCACCAGGGCAGACTTGCTGCGCTCGGGAAACATCGGATCCAGCACGATCACATCGTATTTTTGCGCGCTTGCCGGGTCTTGCAGATGTGCCGCAGCATCCTCGGCATGCAGACGCATGCGCGAAATCGCCTCAAAAGCACCCACCTCGCCCGCTCGCCTTAGCCCATCCGCCAACAGGGCATGCACCACCGGATGACGCTCGCACAAGCTCACCTCACAACCCAGGCTGGCCAGCATGAACGCATCGCGCCCCAGACCCGCCGTAGCATCCAGCACACGCGGCAAGGGTTTGCCCTTGACCCCCACCGCGCGCGCCAGCAACTCGTCACGCCGAAACCCAGCACGCTGCCGAAACCCAAGCGCTCCAGCAACAAAATCCACCTGCAAGGGTTGATCGTGCGGCGCCGCACAATCCAGCAAGGCAAGTCCGTTGACACCCAGCGTCAGCACCAAACCCTCATGCGGGATGGCATCCAGCACCTGCCCACCCACATGCAGCGCCACACGCGCGACCTCGGCAAGAAACCGGGGTTCTTCAGCAACAATGCACACAGGAGATGAGTACAGCAACTCAGACCGCAACCGCGTTACGCGATCCATCCAGCGACTTGATGAAAACCTTGGACTGGCGCTGCGCGTTGTACATTGCCTGACGCTCGACCGGAAGATCCTGCACCTGTGCGGCGCGAAAGCCGTGTTCGATAAACCAGTGCGCCGTGTGCGTGGTCAACACGAACAAGGTCTGCATCCCGCGCTGCTTCGCTTCGCTTTCCATGTGCGCTAACAGGCGTGAAGCGCGCCCGCCACGCCGATAGCGCGCATTCACCGCCAAGCAGGCAAGTTCAGCCACTCGGGCTTCGATAAAGAAATGCAGCGCCGCCGTGGCAATAATCTGCCCATCCAGCTCGACCACCCAGTAGCGATCAATTTCCAGCTCAAGTTGCTCACGCGGGCGACGCACCAGCACGCCCTCCTCTTCCAACGGGCGAATCAGCTCCAGAATGCCCGCCACATCGTCGATGCTGGCGCGGCGCACCCTTTCCAGCGACTCAGCCGTCAGCAAGGTGCCGCAGCCCGAACGACTGTACAGCTCCTGAATGAGCGCGCCCGGAGTACAGCGATCCACCAGATGCACACGCTGCACACCACGACGCACAGCCTTGCAGGCGCTTTCCAGATGCAAGGCCATCTCCCTGCTCAGAGAAGTATCATCCAGCAGCGGCAGCGCTTCCGTCACGGTCATTTGCGCAGGCAGTTCGAGCGAGGATTCCGTCAAAAAAATCAGCTTATCGGCCTGAAGATGCGCCGCCACTTCCACCGCCACATCTTCGGCGCGCAAGTTGAACACCTCGCCCGTCGGTGATGCCGCCAGGCAGGACTGAAGCACGGTATGCCCGGCATCCAGCAAGGAGCGCAACCGACCCACTTCAACCTTGCGCACCTCGCCCGTCCAGCCCAGATCAACGCCCTCACGCACCCCCATCGGGCGCGCCACCACCGCATTGCTGCTCACCACCGACAGACGCGCGCCCTCCAGCGGCGTATTCGGCAAGCCCATGGACAGGCGCGCGGTCACATCTAGCATCTGTACTGCCACGGCACGCTTGATTGAGGGTAGAGACTGCTCACTGGTCACACGCATCCCCAGATGTTGGCGCGTGGTTACGCCGTCATCGAGCAATTCTGCCTCGATCTGCGGACGCGACCCCGCCACAAGCACCAGACGCACATCCAGGGAGGTCAGCAGGGCGATATCGGAAATCAGTGCGTCCACATTGCTCTGTTCAGGATCAACCAGCGCCTCGCCAGCGAAGGCCAGCACAAACACCCGATCCTGATGCGCGTCGATATACGGGGACGCGTCGCGCAGCCACTGCGCCATCTGAGAAATTTCAGGAGCGCCCATAGCCACCTCTTAAAATGGAACGTCCAGCAGAAATTCCAGCAGCGCCTTTTGTGTATGCAGGCGATTTTCCGCCTCATCCCACACCACGCTCCAGCGCCCGTCGATTACGCCCGCCTCAACTTCTTCGCCGCGATGCGCGGGCAGGCAGTGCATGAACAGAGCATCAGCGCGCGCATGTGTCATCAGCGCCTCGGTCACGCCAAATCCGGCAAAATCACGCAAGCGGCGTTCGTTTTCTTCTTCCTGACCCATGCTCGTCCACACATCGGTCACCACCAGATCGGCATCTTGGCAGGCCGACGCGGGATCACGCGAGAAGCTCACGCGCGAACCGGCGGCTTCAAGCATCGCCGCATCCGGCTCATAACCGGCAGGCGTGGCGATATTCAGTTTGAAATCAAAAACCTGCGCCGCACTGATGAAGGTATTGCACATATTGAAGCCATCACCGACCCAGGCCACAGTCTTGCCCTGAATCGAACCCCGATGCTCCTCAAAGGTCATGACATCGGCGAGCAACTGACAGGGATGCACCTTTTCAGTCAGCGCATTGATGACTGGAACACGCGAATGGCGGGCGAACTCTTCGATATCCGCATGACGATGCGCACGAATCATAATCACATCGACCATGCGCGAGAGCACGCGCGCACTGTCCGCAATCGGCTCGCCGCGGCCAAGCTGAGTATCGCGGTGAGACAGAAAAATGGCATGGCCGCCAAGCTGCGCCATACCCGCCTCAAACGACACCCGCGTGCGCGTCGAAGCCTTCTCGAACACCATGCCCAATACCCGGTTTTGCAGCGTCAGCACCGCTTCAGAGCGCGCGCGCGCCTCTTTCAAATGACGCGCGCGCTGCAACACGGCGCGCAGCTCATCATGAGTCAAGTCCTCCAGGGTCAGGAAGTGGCGAATACTCATGCCTGGCTCCCATGCGACAGAAAGGCCTTGACGAGCTCGGCCAATTGCTCGATCAAACTATCCGCCTGCTCATCGCTCATCACCAGAGCCGGCAACAGACGCACGACCGAATCCGCCGTGACGTTAATCAGCAAGCCCTGCTGCAAAGCCTGGCCAACCAAAGGGGTACAGGAGCGATCCAACTGAATGCCGATCATCAAGCCCAGTCCCCGCACCTCCTGCACCCCATGCACGCCATGCAAACGAGTGCTCAAACCGTCGCGGATACGTTGACCAAGCTCGCTGGCGCGCGCCAACAGACCATCACGCTGCATCACCGCCAGCACGGTATGCGCCACGCGGCACACCAGCGGATTGCCACCGAACGTCGAACCGTGATTGCCCGGACCGAATAGCTCAGCGGCTGCGCCCGCAGCCAGACAGGCGCCAATCGGCACACCGTTACCCAAGCCCTTGGCCAGACTCATCACATCCGGGCGGATGCCTGCGTGCTGGAAACCGAACCACTGCCCGGTGCGCCCGATGCCGGTTTGCACCTCGTCGACCATCATCAACCAACCCTGCGCATCGCACAGCTCACGAATACCCTGCAAATACGCCGCAGGTGGCACGCGGACACCGCCCTCGCCCTGCACCGGCTCAACCAGCACCGCGACGATATTGCGATCCTTGGCGGCAATCTGGCGTAGGGTGTCCAAATCGCCGTAAGGCACGCGCACAAAGCCGCTCACCAAAGGTTCGAAGCCTGCCTGAACCTTGCGGTTGCCGGTCGCGGAAAGCGTCGCCAGGGTACGGCCATGAAAGCTGGACTCCATCACCACGATATGCGGGTCGGACAAACCCTTGCGGTGTCCATGCAAACGCGCCAGCTTGATGGAGGCCTCGTTGGCCTCGGCGCCGGAGTTGCAGAAAAACACCTTGTCCATGCCGGAAATTTCCGTCAGACGATCCGCCAGGGTTTCCTGCCAGGCCACGCCGTAGATATTCGAGGTATGAATCAGGGTGCGCGCCTGATCGCAGATGGCCTCAGCAATATCCGGCTGCGCATGTCCCAGTCCGCACACTGCCACGCCCATAATCGCGTCAAGATAGCGCTTGCCTTCGGTGTCCCACAGAAAAGCGCCCTCACCGCGTACAAAGGTGACTGGCTGGCGATTGTAGGTATTCATCAGGTGATGCGTGGTCATGGTTAGCTTCCCGTAAACGTCCCGAAAATAAAGGATGAAAAAACCATCCATGGATTTTTTTCATCTCGGCAACCGCGAAGCAACTCACGGTTGCCTTCGCAAATCAAGGGCTTACGCTCTTGCTCGCGCCGGGACATCCATGTCCCACATTATTCAGGCTACTGATACAGCATTTCAGCAGCCTGATAAAATGATAAAGACCCCAAAAGGGGTCTGGTTGCGCCTGAGTTTAACCGCGCCACAAGCGCTTGTGAAGTGCCGTGACACGATTAAAACAGCCCGAAAATCAAGCCGAACTCAAGCCTTGAGCGCCGCGTAACGCGTGCTGACTTCCTCCCAGTTCACCACGTCCCAGAAGGCATTGATGTAATCTGGGCGGCGGTTTTGATAGCGCAGGTAGTAGGCGTGCTCCCATACATCCATGCCCAAAATCGGCGTGCCCTTGACCTCGGCAATGTCCATGGTCGGGTTGTCCTGGTTGGGGGTGGAGCAGACTTCAAGCTTACCCTCGGCATTGACGATCAGCCACGCCCAGCCGGAACCGAAACGGGTCGCACCTACGGCGGAAAACTTCTCACGAAATTTGGCAAAGTCGCCGAAAGTGGATTCAATGTCCGCCAACAAAGCACCTTCCGGCTGACCGCCGCCGTTGGGCGACAACACCGTCCAGAACAGCGTGTGGTTGTAATGCCCGCCGCCGTTATTGCGCACGGCCACCGGCAGCTTGGAAATATTGGCCATCATTTCTTCAACCGACCTGTCTTCCCACTCCGTACCCGCGATGGCGTTATTGCAGTTGGTCACATAAGCGCCGTGGTGCTTGGTGTGGTGGATTTCCATGGTGCGCGCATCAAAGGATTTCTCCAGCGCATCATAGGCATAGGTCAATTCGGGCAGTACGAGAGCCATGGGTTTCTCCTTGGTAACATTAGGGGGTGCTCAACACTCTGGGGCGACATTGGCCGCGGCGATTGGCGCAGGCACAAAGCCATGACCCCATGCTGTGCAGAATCTACGCTTTTGGCAGGGATGAATCTAGCCATGTCCGATGACAAAACGCCAGATCACGCGCAGATTCAAAGGAAATCACGCGTCCTCCACCGGCTGCAAACCGCTCAGCGTCTGGAACGCGCTGCGCCGCAACACCTCGACGAAGCGCAAACGCTGCGCCCGCTCATCGGTACGAAACGCAGCATACAAACCGCTCCACAGCCCATGCTCGCCAATCGAACGCGCCAGCACATAGCCGCGCTCAATCTGCGCCTGCGCCGCCCAGCGCGGCAACGCTGCCAGGCCACGTCGCGAGGCCACCAACTGTAAAATTGCCACCGTCAGCTCCGCCGTGCGCCGCTGCGGGCTGATGCCGGCGGGTTGCAGCACGCGCTTGACCACATCCAGCACCTGATCCGGCACGGGATAACTGATCAGCGTCTGCCCGGCAAAATCTGCCGCATCCAGCCACGGCTTGTCCGCCAAGCCATGCCCCGGTGCCAGCAAGGCCACGATTTCATAGCTGAACAAGGGCAGAAAACCAACGCCCGGCCAGTCGCAAACGTCGGAGACCACCACCAGATCCGCACGCCCATCGAACAACAAATTCAGCGGCTCGGGTAAAAAACCGCTCACCAGATCCAGCTCTGCCTGCGGATATTCCGCACGGTAAGCATCCATGGCGGGCATCAGCCAGTCGAAACACGAATGGCATTCCACCGCAATACGCAACTGCTCCGGGGCACTTTCACTGGCCAGGCGCAACACCTCGGCCCGCGCCGCCTCGACCTCCGGCAACGTCCGCCGCGCCGCCAGCAACAAGCGCTCGCCCGCCGCCGTCAAACGCAAAGGCCGACGCGAACGATCCAGCATGGCCACGCCCAGATAACGCTCCAGCGCCCCCAATTGATGCGACAACGCCGACTGGGTCAGATGCACCCGCTCCGCCGCTGCCGACACCGAACCGGTCTCGGCCAGAGCCTGAATCATGCGTAGATGGCGGAGTTCGATCATGGTTTTTTCCTTCTCGCCCGAGTTCATCTAAGTGCATGTACGTCGAGCGGCTGCCTTGGTCAAGCCCACTGGAGCGAACCTTGATGGCCGCACCTCAAAAATTAGTACCCTCTGTCTCCCCGCCCACCGCTTAATCGTCGTCGCTATAGTTGAACCCAACTTTGCTCTGAACAACGATGTTGTAAGGCAGGTCAGCGAATACCAAATCAATCGATCCATCTGACACATCGTGTAATGCAGCCAAGCAATCGCTGTGGTAAATGGCGGCATCTTGGCTTGTGTATTTCTCAAAGAAATCCATTTTTTTTGCATTACTTGCCTGATCACAGACGCGCAGTCTAACCTTCAGATGCTTTGGTATCGAGGGGCAAAATCAGAGACACATGCCTAGCACAATTTCGCCCTGCCAATATCGATCGCCGACCGCTTCACTGCTTCCTGAATCCCGTGCGCCCATTGGCATAGAACGTAAAGGAGTTTGTGAACGATTGGAACCAGCCATTCGCCTGTACGTTCGCCACAATCTGAATTTCAGGCTCTGGAGCAGCGGGACTGGCAAGGTTGGCTGCTGAAGTAATCGCCGCGCCCGCATTCAGGTTCCAGGTCAGCGCAGCAAAGGACTCGTCGACCTTGAAGGCCACGCTGGGCATCCAGTAACCGGGCACGGACGGATTGGCCGCCTTGTAATAACCATCCACACGGAATTTGGCGTGGAACAGAGTCATGGTGAAGACGTTCTTGCCCTCGTAGTCCACCTCTGCCGAGGTTCCGCTGACAGAGTAGCCATAGTTCTCGTAATTCTTGTCTTTGACCGACAGAATCGAAGTGTACGCACCATCCGCCTTGGTCACCGGACGCGCGTCCTTGATGATTTCCCAGGCAAATTTTGCCACATCCAGCCCCAGCTTGGCGGCTTCCACGGCAACCTTGGCCGCATCGGTGGCCGGGTCGCCGGCAGGGTGCGCCACGCTGGCAACGTGAGCTGTTTTGCTTGCAACAAAGCCGGATATGAATACGCCAAAAGGTTTCAACGAACTGGCGTAATCCTGGTAAAGCGTGGTGAACGTCGCCCCCTTGGCTTGCATCGCGGCTAACAGCATCGGCCAGGTGATGCCCTGACGGTCGAGCGTCTCAAGGAAACCGGAAATGTTCATGCCTGTAAGGTCAAGAAAGTTTTCCACATCACCTTCGGCGCTTACATCCTCCGGGAGATGCGCATCCAAAGCTTCATAAAACGCTACAAATGCGTCTACTGAAGTCAGCCCCGAAGCTTTGTATTCGCTATACACATCCTCAAGCGGCTGGTCGAAATCGCCCAGCTGAAAGGCTGCGTCACGCGAGCTTGCCCCGGCGTAGTAATTCCGCAAGGCCGCAACCAGCTCTTCAGTAAACACCACCATGCTCGCCGGGTCAGTCTCCGCGGCAGCAGCAAGCGTCATGAGCCCGGCATTCTTGTAAGCCACAGACATGGGCTTGACCTGGCGTGACTCTCTAAGCGCAATATGCGGCAACTGTGCATTCTCAGGCCTAGCCTCTGCGACCAGGCGACCGGAATCGGTCAGCGCATAGTAGCGATAGGTTTCGCTGAGAACTTCCTGCCCATCGACTTTCATACTGACATACAGCGGTTCGCCCGCCTGCGGCGTGTCGGAAGACGCAGCAGGCTGAATGTCCGCAGAGCCGCCGCACCCGGCAAGCATAATGGTGATGGAGGTACTCAGTAAGCCAAGTTTTTTCATGTCGTTCGATCCCGTCGTCTGGTTTGGCAAGAAAGGGCGGTGCGCTACGGCGAGCCTTCCATGACCATCTTGGCGCGCACGCGTCCCAGCTGCGTCCTACCCCTGAAGCTGATGAGACGCGCCCCCAAAAAAACCTGATTTTTTTTACATGTATTTCATCTATAACGCTGCTCTGGCAGACTCACGCCCCACTGCGCCCTTAACGCCCAACGAACCTCAACCCTGTGACCTCACCCCCACTCATGCTGCGTCTGTTCGGCGCATTTCGCCTGGAAAGAACCGGTACGCCCATCCCGCCTCCCCGTTATCAGCGCGCTCGTGCGCTGCTGGCCTTTCTTGCGGTGGAACAAGGTGCGCACTCGCGTGAGTTTCTTGCCGAGCTGCTCTGGCCAATGCAGGACGCCGCCAGCGGACGGGAAAACCTGCGCAAAATGCTGTTCCAGCTCAAGGATGTACTGCACGCATCTCCGCTCAAGACGACGCGCAACACGGTTGAGTTGCCGCCAAGCCAGGCATGGCGGCTCGATGTCGCCGAATTTACGGGCGAGAACGAACCCATCGTGCAAACCGAGATCATGCAGCGTCTGGCCTGCTATCAGGGGCATTTCATGCAGGGATTCGCTCTGGATGGCTCGCCTGGCTTCGAACAGTGGATGGAGACGCGGCGCACCGAGTACCAATCGCGCTTCGTCGCCCTGAGCTTGCGTCTTGCCGACCTTCTGCAACGCAGCGAGGGTTCATCCGCCGCCATCAGCCATGCGCGCCGTCTGGTGGGAATGACCCCCTGGGTCGAGGCTGGCTGGCAATGCCTGCTTCGCCTGCTGGCGGAGAGCGGACGCATGGACGAAGCGCGCAGTGAACTTGCCCGCTGTCGCCGCGCGTTATGGGATGAACTGGGCATCGAACCCTCAGCGCAGACACTAAGCCTGCTGGAAGGACACGCGCCGCCCCGCACGACAGGCAACGCCGAACGCGCTCCCGAGCGCCGCCTACTGACTGTATTGCATTGCGAGCTGGGCATTCTGGACAGCGACGACCCGGAAATGCGGGCGCAACGCTTTGAACAGGCCAGCGCCGCCTGTCGCCAGACGCTGCTGGCCTTCGGTGCCCAGGTCAGCCCCTCGCCCGGCGGGCTGCTCGGCTATTTCGGTTTTCCCGTGGCGCGCGAAGGCGACGCCCGGCGTGCGGCTCAGGCGGCGCTGTCCTGCATTCATCTGATCGCTCATACCGCCCACAACCATGCACAGGCGCGCATCGGCCTGCACAGCGGCATCGTGATCTGCCAACCCGGACAGGCCAGCCCCGACGCTGCGGGATTGGTAAGCCGCCTGGCCGCCCGAGTGCGTGAGGCCGCAGCGCCGGGCGAAGCCTTGATGAGCGCAAGCACGCGCGCCCTGATCGCGCACACCTGCCGCGATACGCCGCGCGGGACGCTTTACGACCGCCTTTCAGATCAAGAGCTCGAAATCTTCACCCTGATCGAAACCAACGCTTCCCGACCGCGCTGGGCGGGCGACAGCGCGCTGATCGGGCGTCGGGCGCAACTGGATGCGCTCAAAGAGGCCGCCCAGGAGGCTCTCCAGGGGAAAGACCAGGGGCGGCTGGTGGTGCTCAGTGGCGAAGCAGGCTACGGCAAAACGCGCCTGCTGCGCGAACTGAGTGCGCACATGCACAGCCGGGATGCTCCGCCGCCTGCGGTCTTTCATTGCCTTCCCGAGCGCGCCGACAAAGCTTTTCACCCCTTCCTCGACTGGCTGAAGGCTGTGCTGGCCTCCTCCTCCGCGCAAGATTTGGAGGCTAGTCTCGCTGCGCTGGAACGCCCTGCGGAAGCCGCAGCCGTGCTCGCCAGCCTGCTTGACAACGATACCGCCCATGAGGCCGCCTTCCGCCACTGGCAACCCGGCCTATGGTCGCAGCACGCCATCGCCGCCCTGGGTGTGCTGCTTGACCGAAGCTTTGCCGAACACACCCCCATCTTCGTCGAAGACATGCACTGGTCCGACCCGCCGACGCGCGAACTGTGCGTCGCACTGACCCGCGCCGCGCCTGCCCGACTGGTGGTGCTCACCACGCGCCCGGGCTTTGATGCGGCCTGGCTTGGCGCTCACGCCGCGCGCATTGATCTTCCGCCGCTCAATGACAAGGAATCGCTGGCCTTGGCCAAAGCTGTGCTGGCCGATCACGCGCCGGAGACGGCGCAACTGGAGCGGGTGATCGGCGCCAGCGGTGGGGTTCCGCTGTTCATTGAAGAATTGGCGCACCAGATCAGCTTCGGCAGCGAACACGTCCCCCTTGCGCTGCAAGACATCTTTCAGGCGCGCGTCGATTCAGCGGGCGAAGCGCTGCCTAGCTTGCGCCTGTGCGCCTGCCTGGGAGCAAACATCGACAGGCAGCAACTGGCGCAGGTCGAAGGCATTGACGCGCAAGACGCCCAACGCATCCTGGAGTCCCTGAGCGAACTCGGCTTGCTCGAAGCGCTCGCCCCCGGGCGCTTCGGCTTTCGTCACGCCCTGTTGCGCGAAGCCGCCTACCAGTCGCAAACCCGCGCCGTACAAACCGCAACACACCAGAAAATTATTCGCGCCCTGTTGCAACACAATCCCGATGCCGCCAGAGCGGATCCCGAACTGTTCGCCTGGCACTACCTGCGCGCCGACGACATCGAAGCGGCTATCCTCTGTCATGCCGCAGCAGGCGGTCACGCCGCCGCGCGCTCGCTCTACCGCGAAGCGCTCACCCACTATCAAACCGCGCTTGATCTGCTGGAAAAACTCCCCGAGGGCACGCCAAGCGCCGCGCTGGAAATTGAACTGCGTCTGGGTTGCGGCATTCCGCTACTGGCATTGCACGGCAACGGCTCGGCGCAGGCCATTGACAACTTCCGCGACACCCTTGCTCTGGCTGACGCTTTGGCCGCGCCCATGGGCAATGATCCGCGCCTGTTTCAGGTTTATTGGGGCTTGTGGCTAGGCTCCAGCTCGCTGGAAAATTTTCACCTTAGCCGCGAGTTTGGCGAAAAACTGGTCGCCCTGGCACAACAAGGCGGGCATCCCAATACGCTATCCCACGCGCACTACGCCCTCGGCAACAGCCTGTTCTGCCTGGGGCGCTTTGCCGAAGCCGCGTGCGAACTGGAACAAGGCACCGCCATTTATGACCCAGCCACGGCCAGCCTCGAACTTGGCGAAGACCCGCTGGTCACCAACCTGAGTTTTCTGTCCTGGGCCTACTGGTTTTGCGGCCGCCACGACGAGGCGCTGGCCGCCAGTCGCCGCGCCGTAGCCAGGGCGCGGGAGCTGAATCATCCCTACACCCTGGGATACGCCCTGATCTTCGCCGCCATTCTGCACCGCCTGCGGCGCGAACCGGAACAGGCGGAGAACCATGCCGCCGAAGCACTCAATCTAGCAGAACGCTTTGGTATTGCCCTCTGGCAAGCCGCCGCCCTGGTCATTCTTGGCTGGGCGCGGGTCATGCGCGGCGACCCGCAAGGCATGAACACCATTTTCAACGTGCTGAGCATGGTGAGCGCCATCATGGGCGGCGTCGAGAGCATGTTCCTCGCCCACCTGATCGAGGCCAGCCACACGGCCGGAATGCCCGCAGCGGGACTTCAGGCCGTCGAACGTGGCCTCGCGGTGGCCGAACTGCGCAAGGACTGGCACTACCTCGCTGAATTCCAGCGCATGAAAGGCGAACTGCTGCTAAGTCAGGGCGCGAGCGCCGACCAAGCGGCACCGTGGTTTGCACAAGCCGCGCACACCGCAGCTGAACAGGGCTCGCCCTCGCTGCAATTGCGCGCCGCCATCAGCCAGGCGCGCTGCTGCATCCACGAAGAACCCGGCAAAGCGTACGACCTGCTCGCCGACGCACTCGCACGCCTGCCACCGCACACCGATACTGGTGACATGCGCGAGGCGCTTGAGCTTACGCAACGTGCGGGCGAACATGCCGCACTGACCTCAAACAATCCACACAGCCCCGCCGATTTTTGATAAGGAACACCAACCCATGCCCCACACCCATTCTGAAGCACCTTGGCTGCCCTTCCTGCCCAACAGCACACTGTGCGAAGCCGTGCGTGACTTGCAGAATGTCGCCGATTCGGCGCGGGTCAAAGCTGAAAAGGATGGTGGGCGCAACGTCATCGACCCATTTACCGCCCTGTTTCAAATGCAGCTTTTGCACATCACACCTGAAGACTGGCCGTTGATTGAGCAAAACCGTCAAATTGAAAAGTCACTGCAAAACGAAATCGGCAACTTTCACCAAAAAATTCTGGGCGGCATTCAGGGCTGGCAAAACCTGCACACAGGCTCGGTGGTTGACCTTGTGTGTCACGAGCACCGCATCGTGGCCGAAGTCAAAAACAAGCACAACACGCTCAAAGCATCCGACCAAGCGGGGCTGTACGACAAACTGCATGATCTGGTGCGCAAAAAAGGACAGGAATTTGCTGGCTACACCGCGTATTACGTGGAGATCATCCCCAAAAGACCTGAGCGTTACGACCTGCCGTTCTCGCCCTCAGACAACACCACTGGCACGCGCAAATCCGAAGACGCTCTGATTCGCCGCATCGACGGCGCAAGCTTCTATGCTCTGGCAACCGGTCACGATGACGCACTGCGCCAGCTGTTTCATGCCCTGCCCCAGGCATTTGCAACCTTGGGTATTGCCAGCACAAGCACCCTGCCCGCACTTCTGGACGACTACTATTCCGCCGCCTTCGGCTCAAGTTGATTAAGTGGCTGATCGAGCATCTGACGCAAACACATTCCCAAATGGAAGCCCAGATTGACCGGAACCGCATTCCCGATCTGCCGATATTGCGCCGCGACCGAGCCGGTAAATTGCCAATCATCCGGAAATGACTGAATGCGGGCGTATTCACGCACAGTCAACGGTCTCGTCTCGGAAGGATGACAACGCTCGGTCTGTTTTTGCGCGGGGTTGCAGGTCAGGGTGAGTGAAGGCTCGTCCCAAGCCAAGCGACGCGCCATGCCGGTTTTGCCGCCGCCCATGAAAAAACTCGCACCCATGTAGTCACGCTGCACGCTTTCAGGCAAGTCGCGCCAGTAGCCGCCCTCGGGAACGCGCGCCATGATGGCGTGCTTGCGCTCGGTGTAGGTTTGTCCGCTTGAAGGCGGCACATCCGCCAGTGCATCACGCAGACACAAGGTATAGGCACGCTCTTCGGGAAAAACATGCGTGATCGACAAGTCATTACGCACACCGATCATGACCAAGCGCTCGCGCTTTTGCGCCACATCGAGATACTGCGCCCGTACCACGCGCCACTGCACCACATAGCCAAGTTCATCCAACACGCCGAGCATGGTTTGCAGGGTGCGGCCTTGATCGTGATTCACCAGCCCGCGCACATTTTCCGCCAGAATCAGCTTGGGACGTACTTCGTTCACAATCCGGGCGTATTCAAAGAACAACGTGCCGCGCGTGTCTTCAAAGCCCATTTTCTTGCCTGCATAACTGAACGCCTGACAAGGAAAACCGCCCGTGACAATATCCGCCGCAGCCTCACCAAAGCCTATTTTGGCGGCATCCTGCGCACGAACATCCCAATGCGGGCGGTTGAGCTTGAGTGTATCGGCAGCGCGCGCATCAATCTCGACCAGGGTTTGTGCTTTTAGTCCGGCATTCTCGAACCCCAAAGCCAACCCCCCCGCCCCCGCAAACAACTCGATCACTGTGTACGGACTTGGCGTTGCCGCCTTGAGCACCTGAAAACCACGAGAGGATTTATCGGTGAGCTTGGTTTGCAACAGACGCACTTCATCCAGATCAAATCGCCGTTGCCCGCGTGCATCGCGTTGCCCACGAATCAACCCTTTTTTCTCCCAACGTCGAACGGTGTCAACCGATACATCAAGTGTTCGTGCCACATCCCCAACCAACATGGCTGAAGCGTCGGAAAACAATGGAAGATTGAACATGCTGAACCCCAGGTAACCCTTGCCTAGGTAAAGGCTACCTAAATACCCTCACCCACGCAACGCCGCCACCGGTGTCGAATTCAGCACCCGCCGTCCCAGCAGGGGCACCAGCACCGCGGTCAAGGCCAGACCTGCGCCCAAACCGACCATCCATAATGTTGCATCAAGGTGCATCGGCAGGTTGAACAACTTCCAGCCCAACAGCGCGCCCAGCAACCCCGCCGCCAGCGCCGCCATCAGGCCGGTCAGTACGCCCAGAACGGCGAACTCGACCCACAGGCTGTGCCAGATCTGCGCCGAACGTGCGCCCAACACGCGCAAAATCGCCGTTTCGCGCAGGCGTGCGGCCTCGCTGGCGTGAAAGGCGGCCAGCAACACCACCCATCCTGCCAGCAGGGTGAACACAAACACGTATTGCACCGCCTGGCTGGCGCGTTCGATCAGTTTGCGCACCTCGCCCAGAATCCGGCTCAGGTCAAACAGGGTGATGGTGGGAAACTGCTGCAATAGCGCCTTTTGCTGCGCGATATTTGGCTCGGGCAAGTGAAAGCTGGTGACATATTGCGCCGCGCTGTGCGCCAATAACTCCGGCGTGCCGATGATGAAAAAATTCGGGCGCATCGAATCCCAGTTCACCTTGCGGATGCTGGTGATCGGCGCGCTGACCTCCTGCCCTTCCACGCTAAAGCTCAACACATCGCCCAGCTTCCAGCCCATTTGCTTCACCATATCCTGCTCCACCGACCAGCCGGGCGTGTCAAAACGCCAGTCGCCCTTGAGCAGTTGGTTATCCACCGCCAGCGTTGGCGGCATCACCGACAGATTCAGTTGGCGGTCGATCAGCGACTTGGCGCGCCCCTGCACCGAAGCCGGGTCAAACGCCACCCCGTTCACCGCCGCAAGCCGGGCGCTGTGCATGGGATACACGCCTGCGCCATGAATATTTTGCGCACGCAAGGCCGATTCCAGCGGCGCCACCTCATGCGGCTGGATATTGATGGCAAACACATTCGGCGCATCCGCCGGTGCCTGATCGCGCCAGGCATCCAGCAAATCCCCGCGCACCACCCCCAACAACAGCAAGGCGGTCAAACCCAGACTCAAAGCCGACACCTGCGCCGCACTCGCCCAAGGTGAACGCGCCAGCCGCGCCAGTCCAAAACGCGCCATGCCGCGTGTCGGTAAACGACGCAAGCCTTGCAACAGCAACCACACCACACCCATGAACACCGCCAGACTCAGCAGCAAACCGCCCAGCACATACGCGGTCAGCAGCCCATCCCGCGCCTGCATCCACACCAATAGCCCCATCGCCAGCAGACCCGCCGCAAACAGCAGGCTCGCGGCAGGTGGCGGCGCGGCAAGTTGCTGATTCAACACCCGCAAGGGCGGCGTATCCTGCAAACGCACCAGCGCGGGCAGCGCAAACCCCAGCAAGGCCAACAGCGCAATCGCCACCCCCAACCCGATCGGTGCCAACGAAGGCGGCGGCAAGGCAAAATCCAGCACCGCATCCAGCAACGCGGCCAAGCCCGACTGCGCCAGCGCACCGAAGATAATACCCGGCACCGCCGCCAACAGCGCCAGCATTCCCAGCCGCAAGGTGTACAGCCAGAAAATCGTGCGGCGCGACGCACCAAACGCGCGCATCAAAGCCGCCGGGTCTTGCTGCACACGGTTGTATTGCTGCGCCGCCAGCAACAAGGCTGCCCCGGCCAGCAACACCGCCACCATCGCCGCCAACCCCAGAAAACGCGCGGCACGCTCAAACGCGGTTTTGAAGGCCGGCTGGCTGTTTTCCGGGCGCTCG
Organism: uncultured Gammaproteobacteria bacterium; assembly: GCA_938004235.1. Taxonomy (GTDB): domain Bacteria; phylum Pseudomonadota; class Gammaproteobacteria; order Halothiobacillales; family Halothiobacillaceae; genus Thiofaba. The sequence continues at coordinate 5,792 of CALKWL010000165.1, read as the reverse complement.
ATGGACAGACCGACAGCAAGCTGCTCACCCAGTTGAGCAAACAACTGCTCCCGCTGCGCCGGTTCCGCCGCCAGCAACAGATGATGCTTCACCCGGCTTTGCGGCGTGACCAAGCCCGTGGCGGCAATATCCTGCAAACTCAACATGGCACGCGGCGCGGCTTGGGCGAAGAAATTGCCCACATCCGGCTCACGCAGCAACACCGCCGCCACCGTGAAATGCGCCTGCCCGATCTGCACCGCATCACCCACCTTCAGATCAAGCAAAGCCATCACCCGCTCCGCCAGCCACAGCGTCCTGGGGCTTGGGCCTTGCGCCAGCGTGGTCGGTGGCGCATCCGCCGCCGTCTGGATACTCAGCTCGCCGCGCAAGGGATAGCCCTCCCCCACCGCCTTCAAACTGACCAGTTGCGCGTTGTCCCCCGCCAGCAGCACCGTCGGAAACTCCAGCGTCTGCGCCGTGCGCAAGCCTAAAGCCCGCGCCTGTTCGAGCTGGGTTTGCAACGGCTGCGGCGCATCAATCCGCCCATCCGCCGCCAAAAACTCCGCCGCCTGCGCCCGCATCCCCGCATCCACCCGGTCGGTAAAAAACCCCACCGCCGTCACCGCCGCCACAGCAACCACCAAAGCCAGCAGCATGGTCGTCAGCGCACCATTTTTAAGCTCGCGCCACAAACCGCGCCAAGCAAGCAGAAGTAATCCCATGCGATTCAATGCCATAGCCGGAACTCCGTTAGCGCCTGTTGATGAGCTTTTACGATGGATGCCGTAGATTGTCTATCGTTCCCACGCCCCACTGCCGTACCGACAAACACCTTAGCACTGCAAAGCAACTGCTACGCAGAAAGCGCTTGATTTTGCTCTGACCGCAAAACATGATCGCCAACAGACAGCGCGGAGCGGAAACCCGCGAGCGCCGCCGTTTTAGCCAGACGATGCCGTTTGTCGTGAACAGTGAAAATGCGCCCGAACCCATGCAAATAAACCTGTACCATGCACAAGACAGGATGCTTTGCACGCATCCAGGCGCTCACCACATACAGCAAGCACGTTGCCGCCGCTCCGTGTTTGTCAACCCACACCGCCGTGATAACAACCCGCTCACCTTTTAAAAACAAGGACTTACCAGCGCGTCTCTGTTATTACAAGGCAATTCTTTATTGAGTTATACGGCGCTTGCGCCGTATAAAACACGTTAGACCCCAAGAATCATGGACCTCGTTGACACACTACGAAAGAAGATCGACGTTCTAGAGGACGGCGAGTACGTCCCTGGATTAAAGGCAGTACTACTGCACATTGAGACCGCCTTCCGACATCTATCACGCGGGCAGGAGACGGACGACGACACGGCCTTCACCGACGCAATTTATCGGACAAACCAAGCGTTCGAAGGGAGTGTCAAGGAAGCGTATCGGGTTCTCGCTGGTCAAGATCCCGCAAAGAAGCGTCCCTTTGACATTGAAAACTATCTGGAGCAGAACAACACGTTCCGAAGTAGGGTGCTGTGCCAACTAACTACGTACCGAACGGAATGGCGGAACCCATCGGCTCATGATTACAAGCTGGACTTTGACGAAAGCGAAGCATTTCTAGCCATTGTTTCCGTATCTGCCTTCGCTTGCCTCCTTCTCGATCAAATTGCCGAGCGGCTCGCCTACACAAGGTCACAGGCAGAGGCGGAAGCGCAGAAGGTAGCCCTCGAAGCTAGCCTTGCCCAAACCTTGAACGCCGGTCTGCTGGTCAGAGTTACAGAGTTACTAAATCAGTTCTGCGCAATTCACTTGCCGTCGGTGTCGTCATCAGGGAAGGCAACCGAGTCGCAAGTGATCGGAGCACTTCATGGCTTCTTGTCGTCGGCTGCGCCAGAACTAGCTGTTCAGACGGAAGCCCGCTTGAATGAAGAGAAGTCATTCCGCGCGGATTTGCTGGTATCGCGCGGTGCAGAGAAAGTCGTAGTTGAACTAAAGCGGCGACTTTTGAGGCAAAGCTATGCGAATGCGATCGCGCAGGTAAAGCACTACTTGCTTATCGGTGGCATCAAGGATGGCATTTTGTTGTTCTTGCCTGATGCCCCGAGCGATATGGAGAGACTTGACACCGTTATTCCGGGCATCGACGGGCGGCTTGTCGTGCTGTCGCCTGTGGGGTCTAACCCGTCACTCAACCGGACGCCTTCCGGCCTACGGCCCTCAGTCGCCAGTTAGCTCCAACGTTAGAACCCTATGTCATCTTGTAATCCCCCCATTTTTAACGCTACTGTACGGACCGGACACCTAGGTGACAGGTGTGCGAAGACATGGTTGACAGATTATGTTCTTTCTTATGCCCTCAAGTCGATCTGCATCAGCTTGTGATGGATGAAGAACACATCAAAAAGTCCGTCGGTTTTACCCTCGGGTCGAATGGCGACCGGATATCCACGCAAGGGGTTGGAGAGCTTGAAACGTTGCCCTTGAACCTTGATCTCGCCACCCCATTTGACGATGACGACCCTATCATCCGGGCTGTACTCAATGTCCGGCAATTGTTCGGGATAGGCACGCGGACTGATCCGATAGCGGGTTGAGGGGGTGGCCATGTGCAGGGCTTCGTGGGGACGCTGGTTGTTGTAAACATCCCGCCAGTGGTCGAAGGCGTGCTGAGCCTGTACCAGGCTGTGAAAGCCACGGCCTTGCAGGACTTCAGCCTTAAGTGAACGATGGAAGCGTTCCTCCTTGCCATTAGTCTGCGGATGGTAGGGGCGGCTGAAACTGATGTGGATGCCCAACCGAATCAGCCAGATGGCCAGTTCGGTGAGTTGCCCCGGTTCGCGGGAGCTGCCCCATGGTGAGCCGTTGTCGGTATTGATGCGTACAGGCAGGCCGTAACGCGCGAAGATGTCCGCGAGGTGCGCCTGCACCGTTCGATAACGCTGTTCGGAGCAGGCGCGGATTCCCAAACTGAAACGTGAGTGATCATCGAGCACCGTCAGGGGATGACAGATGCTCTCGGAGGTATGGACATAACCCTTGAAATCCATCTGCCAAAGGTCGTTGGGTGCGGCGTGCTCGAAACGCTGCCAGGGCGTGGCGGCTTCGGAGGCCTGAGGGTTGATCAGTCCGTGGCGGTGCAGAATGCTGGTGATTGTGCTGGGCGCCACGTGTGGATGCCCCAAATCCTGTAATCGCCGACTTAGCTTGCGGCCTCCCCAGCACGGATGCTTCAGCCGCAAATCCAGTACGGTGTGCTCAACGTTCGGTGGTGTCTGTCGTGGTGAGACTTTAGGGCGTGTAGTGCGATCCAGCAGACCCTCACGTCCATGCTGTTCATAACGGGCGAGCCACTTATAGGCTGTCTGTGGGCTGATGCCAAAACGTTGGCATAACGCCCGACGGTTGGCACCGTCCTGCCGAGCCAGCAGGACGAATTCTTCTCGAAGGTTCATGGTGTCTTTTACATTCCAAGGCATGGTCTTGATCTCGGCAGTTCTATGCCGAAAGCGTCAACCATGTCTTCGCACACCTGTCACCTAGGTGTCCGGTCTGTACACGCTACTCAAAAGTAGAGCCTAAGCGGCCATGGCCAACTTTTGTTTTGGGGTTAATCCCCCGAGCGCCATGTTGGGGCGTTCGTTGTTGTACGTCCAGCCCGCGTAGGGCGTTTTAGCGCAGCGTAAAACGCCGAATGGGGCACCCACCGACAATCAATGGGGCCAAACTCGATTGAAAATAACCATGGCAACTTCCTAATCCCTCACATTTTGCCAAATCACCGGCGTATTCCGCTTTACGTTCAACACCATCATGGATGGCGTATCTCCTAGCGAGCATCAAAGATCAGGCGTGCAACCTTGACAGGCTACTTGTGACCGCTTAAAAGCATCCTTAAATACCCTTTTAAGAGAGCTCAAACATGACTCATCGTGTACTTGCTGACCTTGCGGCAAGCGTCAGCGAATTGAAGAAAAACCCCATGTCAACGGTGATGGCGGGGGCAGGTGCGCCGGTTGCCATTCTTAACCGCAATGAGCCCGTGTTTTATTGTGTTCCTGCCAAAACCTACGAGGCCATGCTGGAGCGGCTGGACGATATCGAGCTGAACCGCGTCGCCGAGGCTCGCATGCATGATGGCAAGCCCTTGGTGCGCGTGGCGCTTGATGACCTATGAGCTGGACTTCCATCCCGATGCGCTCGACGAATGGAACAAACTGGATGGGTCAATCCGCACGCAGTTCAAGAAAAAGCTCGCCGAGCGACTGAAAGAGCCTCGCATCCCTGCGGCCAGGCTCTCGGGGCACCCGGATCGCTACAAGATCAAGCTGCGCACGATCGGTTATCGCTTGGTGTATGAAGTTCGGGATGATGTGCTGGTGGTGATTGTTCTGGCGGTCGGGCGCAGAGACAAGAATGCAGTCTATCGAATGGCCGAAGAGCGTTAATTGGCGGCTAATTATCGGCTTTACGCAGGGAAAATCCCCCTCACCCCCAAGCCTGCACCACTCCGGCCTTGATTTCATAGCCTCGATCACAACGCTCAGCCAGTGCCGGGTCATGCGTCACCAGCACCAGCGCGGTGTTGTGCCGATCACGCAGTTTGAACATCAAATCCATCACCCGCGCGCCGGTCGCGGTGTCCAGCGAGCCGGTGGGTTCGTCGGCGAACAGGATGGCGGGCGTACCGGCAAAGGCGCGCGCCAGTGCCACGCGCTGCTGTTCGCCGCCGGAGAGCACTTTGGGGAAATGGCGCAGGCGATGCGCCAGCCCGACTTCATCCAGCGCCACCCGCGCGCGGGCTTCTGCGTCATGGATGCCCTGCAACTCCAGTGGCAGCGCCACGTTTTCCAGCGCGGTCAGGCCGTCGATCAATTGAAACGACTGGAACACAAAGCCCACCCGGTCGCCGCGTACCGCCGCGCATTCGTCTTCCGACAGGTCATTCAAACGAAAGCCCGCCAGCTCGATGTCACCGCTGCTGGGGCGATCCAGCCCGGCCAGCAAGGCCAGCAGGGTGGACTTGCCCGCCCCCGAAGCTCCGACCAAGGCCACGGCTTCGCCAGCAAAAACCTCCAGACTGGCTGCGTGCAAAATCGTCAACGCACCTGAATCATTCGGTGCGCTGACCGTCTTACTTACTGCGCTTGCCCGTAAAATGGGCGCATTCATCGTATTCAAGGACATTGTGATGCTCTTTCGCCTCGTCGTTTTGCTGTTTAGCTTGAACGCAAGCCCGGCCTTTGCACAAGCACTATCCCCCGCTGCGCCCAGCCCGCAAACCATTCTGGTGCTGGGGGATTCGCTCTCCGCCGCGCACGGTATCGCGCAAAACCAGGGCTGGGTGACGCTGATGGCACAACGTCTGGCGCAGCAAACGCCGCCCTGGAAAGTCATCAACGTGTCGATCAGCGGTGAAACCACCTCCGGCGGGCTGAGCCGCTTGCCCGCGCTGCTTGCCACCCATCAACCGCAGTGGGTGTTGATCGAGCTGGGCGCGAATGATGGCCTGCGCGGTCTGCCACTGAAAATCATGCGTCAGAATTTGCAACGCATGATTGAACTGAGCCAGCAACGCGGCGCGAAGGTGTTGCTCATCGGCATGATGTTGCCGCCCAACTACAGCTTCACCTACACCACGCCGTTTACCGCCATGTATCAACAGCTCGCCGAGGAATACCGCCTGCCGCTGGTGCCGTTTCTGCTTGATGGTGTGGCCACGGAACCAACGCTGATGCAAAGCGACGGCCTGCACCCCAACGCCGCCGCGCAAGATCGGAAGAGCACACGTCTGAACTCCAGTCACGTCAGTCCATCTCGT
>CALKWL010000164.1 GCA_938004235.1 uncultured Gammaproteobacteria bacterium | reverse complement strand
TACGGCACCCACCGAGATTTACACTCTTTCCCTACACGACGCTCTTCCGATCTCGTCTCAAGTCCGACAGGCGGCTAGCCTGCGCCGTAATGCACGGCGAGTATGACGAACTGACGTTCGCCCGCCGGTAAGTTTACGCGCACCTCATCCCCCTCGCTGCGCCGCAGCAGGGCGCGTGCCATGGGCGAGTCGAGGCTGATCCAGTTGCGCTTGGGGTCGAACTCGTCCGGACCGACAATGCGCAGCTGAATCTCTAGCCCGTCTTCGTCCTCCAGATGCACCCATGCGCCAAAAAAAATGCGTGAAGTATCTGACGGCTGACTGTGCACCACGGTCATGCCGTCCAGGCGTTTACGCAAAAAACGCACCCGACGGTCGATTTCGCGCAGCATTTTCTTGCCGTAAATATACTCGGCGTTCTCTGAACGATCGCCTAGCGCTGCCGCTTCGGAAACGGCCTGCACGACCTTGGGGCGCTGTACGCGCCACAAGTCATCGAGCTCGGCCGTCAGGCGAGCATGGCCTTCCGGGGTGATGTATTTAGAGGTGCTCACAGTAAATTAAAGTAGGATTTACACATAGCCCTGATTTCCCCAGCCCCCTCGCTGTGCTCTCCCCGCGAGGGGAGAGGGGGCTAAGTCCAACGTAAGTCCTATAAAGATCATGAACAGGTTCTCAAGTCCGACAGGCTGCTAGAATCAGGCTTTCTCCACGTGCTCCGGCGGCTGCATCTGGCAGGTCTGCGCCAAGCCTTTCTTTTCGGTCACCGCTTGGCTGATGGCGCGCATGGCCTGTTCCACGTCCTTTAGACGGTTGTCGCGCAATACGCCGCCTGCCGCGCCGGGGTGGCCGCCGCCTTCAAAATACATGCCGGAAATAATGCCCACGTCCACGCCTTCGTTGGCGCGCAGCGACATGCGACCGTTGCCGCCGACGCGGATGGCAATATCCATCTGTCCACGATTTTCCATGAGCTCCATGGCTACGCCGCGGAACACATCATGCGGCCAGTTGAAGAAGATGCCGGTGCGGTAGCCGTCGATGCGCAGCATGGGGACATCTTCGGGTTGCACCGCTTCGGCGGAGAGGAAGTGGTATTTTTCCTTGAGGGTGTTTTCCGGATTTTCGCAGCGCTCGGCGGCAATGCGTTCACGCAGAAAGCTCTTGCGGTAGTCATAGGCGCCGCGCTCCAGCTCTTCCAGGGTCGCACCCTGCTCTTGCAGCTGGAAAAATGACTCGATCATGTGGAAGCGAAATTCACGCTTGAGTTCGACCAGGGGCGGGGCGAGCTGGTCGTCTTCCATCACCAGACCAATCAGATAGATCGCCCGATTGAAGCGGGGATCGTCCTTCAGCCAGCGGTCGCCCACATCAACAAACTCCGCCCGGCTGGCGTACAGCGCACGCTGATCTTCACTTAACCAAGACGCAACAGCTTCGAATGCCAGGCGGGTTGCGCAGCGCTCGGTGTCCAGGTAATACCAGGCGTGTTTTTTCGCGGAATCTTCGCCTGTGGCATGGTGATCGAGGAGTTGCAGCAGGGGCTTGATGGGCGCGTCTTCCGTCTCCTCCTCGCTGCTGGCGGCGAGCGCGCCCTTGAGCATGGCGGCCATTTCCGGCGAGAGCAGGCTGGCTTTGGCGGGCGCCTTGCCCGATTTCTTCTGCGTTGGCGCTGCCCCGCCTTTGCTCAGGTTCTGGATGCGTTGCGCCACCATGTCCGACTGTTCCAGTGTCAGGTTCAGGTCGGTAATCAGCAGCATGCACGGCTCTTTGACCTTGGACATGTCGTCGAAAATTTGATCCAGCGCATAGGGAATGTCGCGGTAGTCAGCGTTGTAATAACGTGCGCGATAGCCTGCTGCACGCGTCATGTATTGCGCGCCATAGCCGTCCAGATCAATGTGGCTTAGGTGAAAAAGCAGAATATCGGAGGGCTTGGGCAGAGTCGGGGTGGTCATGCGTCAATAGGTCTGGAACGAGGGGCGGCTATTGTGCCGCAGCACTGCGTTTTACCCAACAGCGAAAATCAGGAGGCTGAAAAACTCATCCATGAGTTTTTCAGCCCTACCGAATCCGGTACACGCCCGGATTCGGTAGCGACCAATCAATCACTTGCGTGATTGATTGGCGTGCGGGACATCCATGTCCCGCCATTTCAGGCTGCTGAAATGACCGCGCTGGCGGGTTCTTCGTGAATCATGATGTCCGCAGTCGGGTAAACGGCGCAGAGCGCGGTCTTGACCTGGTCGCCAATATCATGCGCGGCGCGCAGCGGCAGGCGGTCGTCGAGCACAATATACAGCTCGAAAAAATACACATTGCCCGACTGGCGGGTACGCACGCTGGCCAAGCGTTTGACGCCGTCCACGCCCAGCGCCAGCGCGCGTACATGTTGCACGATTGCGTCGGGTAGCTCGCGATCCATGAGCTGATTGAGCGCCTCGCGCGTAATCTGAACCGCACTCCAGGCGACATAGGCCGCAATCAGCAAGCCGATCAGGGCATCGGCGCGCACCATGCCCCAAGCGCTTAGCACCAACGCGACAATCACGGCGAAATTGCTTAAAAGATCCGTTGCATAGTGCAGCGCATCGGCACGGATGGCGGTTGAGGCGGTGCGCTTGACCACGGAGTACTGAAACAATACCAATAGCGCGGTCAGAACCATGGAAAACAGCATGACGGCGATACCCAGTTCGGTGTGCTGCATCGGCTGCGGGTTGGTCAGTCGCCCGATGGCTTGCAACGCGAGCATGACGGCGGAGCCTAGAATGAACATCGACTGCGCCAGAGCGGCCAGCGCCTCGGCCTTGCCATGCCCGAAACGATGGTCGTGATCGGGCGGAATCAACGCCCAGCGCACGGCAAGAAAGGTGAGCATGGAGGCTACAAGGTCGGCAGATGAGTCCAGCAGGGATGCGAGTAAACTCACCGACTCGGTAAGCCACCAGCCGCCAAGTTTCGTGATAATGAGCACAAGGGCGACGGCCAGGCTGGCCTGGGTCGCCAGGCGCAACAACCGGGCGTGCATGTCGGGATTGGACGAAACGGGTTTCATTGGATGATAATCAACTTGGTTTATCTTGGTGTCGATTTTACTAATTAACGTGAGGGTGTGTTGATGAAGCAGAGTATTTTGATGGAACGTTATCCGATTTTTGAGATGGAGCTGCCCAAGGCCGAAACCACGATGCAGAGCGTGGATGAGATTATTGCCTTCCTGCGTGCGAAGGTTGAGGCGCATCCGATTGCCGCGTATATCGGCACCTTCGACCATTTTGCCCATACCAAGGCCTTGCCGGAAGGCAAGATCGCCCCTGAAATTGTGGATGCAAAGCTGATTGTGTTCTGTTTTGGCACTGCGCTGCCCAACCCGCATGTGATGGCGGTGCGTCCGCGCTCCATTGGCGTGGCCGATTTGGGCGACAAGTTTGTGATCAACTTCATGGAGCCGCCGATGCCCGTGGCCACCACCGCGATGGAGGCCTGGGTCAAGGAGTTGAAGTCGAACTGATTTGAGGCCTGTTGCAGAACGCAAGCCGGGGTTTTGCTGCTCCGGCTTTTTTGTGGACAGTTCCCTTGGCAGACAGCTAAAACAAGTGCTTTAGCTGTCTGCCAAGGTGAGCGAAGCTCACAGCGGTGACGAGCGAGGCATGACATGATCCAAGTGCACGAATTTCTGAAAATGACCGTGAGTCTGTTTGCCATTGTCGAGCCGATTGGCATCGTGCCCTTTTTTCTCAGCGTGACGCATGGCTGGTCGCGCTCGCGCACTCATGCGGCGGCGCGCGCCGCTGCGCTCACGGTGTTGTTGGTGTTGCTGATTTCCATGCTGCTGGGCGAAGGCTTGTTGAGCGTGTTCGGCATCAGCCTGGCTTCGTTTGCGGTCGGGGGCGGTCTGGTCTTGCTCATGTTGGCCATGTCGATGATGAAGGCCAGCCAAATGGAGATGCGTCAAACCCCGGAAGAGGCCGATGAAACCGAGGCGCGCAACGCCATGGCAGTGGTGCCTCTGGGCGTGCCTTTGCTCGCGGGGCCTGGTGCTATTAGTAATGTCATCGTGCAATCGCACCAATATGGCGGCGGCGTGGATGTATATCTGGCGTTGAGCCTGGCCATTATCGCCGTTGCGTTTAGTGTGTTTATGGCGTTCCGCTCGGCGGAATGGATTTCTGAGCGTTTGGGAACCACCGGGGTCAATCTGGTGACCCGCTTGATGGGGCTGATTCTGGCCGCGCTGGCGGTTGAGATGATGGCGCGCGGTTTGCTGGAATTATTTCCAGGGTTGGCGTGAGTCTGTTGCGGCCAAGACGTTATCGGCTTGCGCCAAGAGCAGGCAGGGCTATTATTCATGCCATGAATGCCTACTCCGTTTTTGTTCCCCTGCGCATGATCCTGCCGATCTTGCTTGGCGTGCTCTTGAGCCTGTCTGCGGCGGCGTGGGCGGGGAGCTCCTCCATCCGCTGTTTCAAGGACACCAGGGGGGTGACCAATTGCACCAATATCACCTCCGCCAAGTCGGCGCAGGCGAAGCCTCAGGCTCAAGCCCCGGCTAAATCTCAGGCTGTATCCGCCATCTCCAAGGCGGAGGCTGCCGCCGTTCAGCTCGCGTCCGTCGCTCAGGCAGGCGCTGCGCCGCAATCTGCCAAGTCAGCCGCTGCGTCTTCAGGCGGAGCAAAAACCACCTACATCTATCGTTACAAACAGCGCAACGGCGTGGCGCATTTCACCAATGTGCCTAATCCCGCGTTGCCGCTGGTTTCCACGGTCGCTTACCAGTCGTTTGACAAGGGCTGGTCGGGCAGCCTGTTCAAGAGCGCTAACTGGAAGCTGAACCGCGAAGCCTATAACGAAACGATTTTAGGCTTGGCCAATGAACATGCCGTGGATCCTGCGCTGGTGCGTGCGGTCATTCACGCCGAGAGCAGTTTTAATCCAACGGCTGTGTCCCGCACCGGCGCCATGGGTTTGATGCAGCTTATGCCGGGTACGGCGGCGCGTTTCGGCGTGGGAAATGCGTTCGACCCGCAGGAGAATATACGCGGCGGGGTGACTTATCTGCGTTTCCTGCTGGATAAGTTCAATGGCGACGTGCGCCTTGCCGCCGCAGGTTACAACGCGGGGGAGGGGGCGGTGATGAAATACGGCGGGGTTCCGCCCTACAGTGAAACCACGGAATACGTCGCGAGGGTTTTGGAACTCCATGAAAAATACCGTGCAACCCCTTGAGTTAACCAAGGGTATTTCGATCGCACAGCATCAGCTTGAGCAGCTGCTGTCCGCCCGGCAATCGTTGGTTTTGGCGACGCATGCTGAGTACGGCGAGTGCGAGCTTGGCACGGCGCCTTTTGTGTGGGACGAGGGGGCGTTTGCGCTGCTATTGAGCCGTCTGGCGCCCCACACGCGCCATCTTGAAGCCGGTTCGCGTCCGAAAATCATGCTGTTGGAAGACGAAGTCGATGTGCGTCAGCCGTTTGCGCGACAGCGTTTGACCCTGACGTGTGACGTCCAGCGTTTGGAACGGGACGACGCGCGCAGTGAAGCGCTTTTTGTTCGCATGGAGCAATGCTTGGGTTCCATTGTGCCCGTGCTGCGCGGCTTGGCCGATTTTCATATTTATGTTCTCAGGCCTGCTGGTGGGCGTTTTGTTGCGGGGTTCGGCAAGGCTTACCGGCTTGAAGGCTTGCAGGTGATCGAACATCTGCGTGGTTGATTCACTTTACTGACAGGAAGGGCGTGTTTTATGAGCTCGATGCCGCCGATTGATCGCCTGGTGCAGCTTATTTTTGACGAGCACAGACACCTGCAAAGACGTGAGGGTCGTCCGGATGAACATCGTACGCCGCCCTTGGTGACGCTGACCCATGACTACGGTTCCGGAGCGGAAATCATAGGGCGCGCGTTAGCCAAGGCGTTGAACGTTGAGTTTATCGGCGATGCCGTAACCTATCGGCATGGCGATAAACACCATCTGGAAACCCTGCTTCTCCAGCGTCTTGGGCAGGCGCATGGAAGTCAACAGCGCTCACTGCTTGATTATGTCGGCGGCAGCCCGGATACGCATGAATCCTATCGACGTGAGTTGGTGCGCGTGCTGCTGCATTTCGCTTTGCATGAAGGCGGCGTCATTGTTGATCGTGGGGCGCATGTCATCTTGCGTGACTACCCCGTGTTCCGTGTGCGTATCGTGGGCTCCGAGCTCGTATGCGCCCGGCGTGTGGCGCAGCGTGAAGGCCTGAGTGAGCGTGATGCGCTGGTTAAGTTGCGCAAGATCAACAGGCAACGGCTGGATTATTTGCGTTCGCTGGTTGGAACGGTTGATCTCGATCCGCGTCATTTTGATGTGACCTTGAACACCGACCACTTCCTGCATCTCGACTCGGTGCATTTGGGGCTGGTTGGGGCGATGCGCGGCATGGGACTGAATACGGGGGCGGCATGAAACATAGCGTATCGCCGGGATTGATGCTGGATGTCGTCACCATGCCGCGTCCCATTTTGAGTTTACCTATCCGTCAGGTGGTCGCGCGTAGTTTTGAGGGCGAACTGGCGATTTTGCGCGGTCATATGCCGCTTATGGCGCTGCTTATGCCATGCGTGGTGCAGGTCTGGCCGGAGGACGGCTCAGCGGGCGCGGAAGGTGCAAACGTGCAAAAGGTGTTTATCAGCGGCGGCGTGCTCGAAGTTCAGCCGCAGCATGTGACGATTCTGGCGGAGGATGCGTTGTTTGCCGATGAAATCGACATTGAATACGCGCGCCAGGCCTTGACGCAGGCGCATCAGCGGATGCGGGAAAATTTTTTGCTGGAAGATCGTGAGCGCGCGCGTATCGAGGCCATGAGCGCTCAGGCGCAGATTGACTTGTGGCAGTGGGGACAGGCTTAACAGATTGCTGAAATACTTGTTTCAGCAGCCCGCCAGGGACGTGCTGAATAATTCGGCATGTCCTCAGATCCTCAATTGGTGAGCCTTACCAGCCCAGCTTGATGCCCACGTAGTACAAGGCTTCGCGCAGCACATCGGCGCTGTTTTCCTTGTGTAAATCGGGTTGTGTGGCGTATTCGCTTAAATGACGGCGGAAGGCGCGAGCGCCGGACTCCCCGCGGAAGGCGCCGAGGATGTGGCGGGTCATTGCATGCAATTCAATGCCTTTTTTGAGCTGAAACTCCACATAATCCAGAAATTCACGCATGACTTCAGCAGGCGCCGGGTCGGACTGGCTTGCGCCAAACACGCGGCGATCCGCCTCCAGCAGCAGGAACGGGTTGTCGTAGGCCGCGCGACCGATCATGACGCCATCGACGTGCTCAAGCTGGTGCAGGGTTTCATCCAGGGTACGAATACCGCCGTTGATGACGACGTTCAACGCCGGGAACTCCTGCTTCAACTGGTGCACAAACTCGTAGCGCAAGGGAGGAATTTCGCGGTTTTCCTTGGGGGACAACCCCTGCAACCAGGCTTTGCGCGCGTGAACGATAAAAGTGTCGCAACCTGTTGCGGCAATGGTTCGCACAAAGTTGGCCAGTGGCTCGTAGCCTTCCTGGTGGTCGATGCCAATGCGTGATTTGACGGTTACGGGTAGTTGCACGGCATCGCGCATGGCAGCGATGCAGTCGGCCACATGCTGCGGTTCGGCCATTAAACAGGCGCCGAAACGCCCATTCTGTACCCGGTCGGATGGGCAGCCGATATTGAGGTTGATTTCGTCATAGCCATAGTCTTCACCAATGCGGGCGCAGGTGGCGAGCTCTTCCGGTTCGCTGCCGCCAAGTTGCAGGGCAAGCGGGTGCTCCGAAGGGTTAAACTCAAGCAGGCGCTCACGCTTGCCGTGAAAAATCGCCCCGGTGGTGACCATTTCCGTGTACAGACGGGTATGACGCGAGAGCAGGCGTAAGAAAAAACGCGCGTGAGTATCCGTCCAATCCAGCATCGGCGCAATGCACAAACGATGAGTATCGAAGCGGGGCGGCGGCTCCGTGGTCTGGAGCGCGTCGGGATGCTGCATGGCGTTCAGTTCGAGGCGTGGTAGGCCGGGCTCAGCTCGCGCACCGCCTGCACTAGGGCGGCGACGTGCTCAGGATTAATGCCTGGGTGGATGCCATGACCGAGGTTGAACACATGCCCCTCACCGTGGCCATAGGCGGCCAGCACGCTGGCGACTTCTTCACGGATGCGTTCAGGCGAGGCGTAGAGCACGTTCGGATCCATATTGCCCTGCAACGCGACCTTGTGACCAACGCGCTGGCGCGCAAGGCCAAGATCGGTCGTCCAGTCCAGCCCCAGTGCATCGGCGCCGGATTCGGCCATGGGCTCCAGCCATTGGCCACCGCCCTTGGTAAACAGCACCACGGGTACACGGCGGCCATCGTTTTCACGGGTGAGTTGGGCAATCACCTTGCGCATGGGGTCGAGTGAGAAGCGCAGGTAATCACGCGGGGACAACATGCCGCCCCAGGTATCGAAAATCATCACAGCCTGCGCACCGGCGGCAATCTGGCCGTTGAGGTAGGCGGCGACAGATTGGGTAATTTTGTCCAGCAGGCGCTCCATCAGCATGGGTTGATCGAACATCATGCCCTTGGCTTTGGAGAAGTCACGGCTACCTTCGCCTTCGACCATGTAGGCGGCGAGTGTCCACGGGCTGCCGGAGAAGCCGATCAGCGGCACGCGCCCGTTGAGTTCGCGGCGGATGGTGCGCACCGCGTCCATAACATATTTAAGCTCGCCCTCCGGGTCAGGGATGGGCAGGCGCTCGACATCGGCAGAGGTGCGCACAGGGTTGGAGAAACGCGGCCCTTCGCCCTCGTAAAAACCGAGTCCCAAGCCCATGGCGTCCGGCACAGTGAGAATGTCGGAAAACAGAATCGCCGCATCCAGATCAAAGCGGTCAATCGGTTGCAGGGTGACTTCGCAGGCCAGCTCGGAATTTTTGCAAAGACTCAGGAAGTTGCCCGCCTTGGCGCGTGTGGCGCGATACTCCGGCAGGTAGCGACCGGCCTGGCGCATGATCCACAGCGGGGTACGATCAACAGGTTGGCGCATCAGGGCGCGCAGGAAGCGGTCGTTTTTGAGTTCGGTCATGGGGATGTTTCGCGGTTGCGTCGAAAAAAAGCGATGCGGAGGACTAAAAAATTAGCCACGGAGAACATAGGGGACGCAGATGAGCCTCGCCTGCTTTTCCTCTGTGCCCTCTGCGTCTAAAAAGGCCTTCAAACACCCAGGTAATCAAGGATCCCCTTGGCTGCTTCGCGTCCTTCAAACACGGCGGTCACCACGAGGTCGGAGCCGCGCACCATGTCGCCGCCGGCGAAGACCTTGGGGTTGGTCGTCTGGTGCGGAAGCTTGTTATGTGCTGGGGCGATCACCCGCCCATCCGGATGCTGCTCAATGCCAAATTCAGCCATCCACGGTGCGGGCGAGGGGCGGAAGCCGAAAGCGATCAGCACCGCATCTGCGGGGACGATTTCTTCGGAGCCAGGGATGACTTCCGGGCTGCGGCGACCGCGTTTGTCGGGCGCACCAAGGCGCGTTTCGACGAATTTAACGCCTTCGACTTTATCGTTGCCGATGATTTCCACCGGCTGGCGGTTAAAGAGGAAATGCGCACCCTCTTCTTTGGCATTGGCGACTTCACGCTTGGAACCAGGCATGTTCTCTTCGTCACGACGGTAGGCGCAGGTCACTTTTTGCGCACCCTGACGCAGCGAGGTACGGGTGCAGTCCATAGCCGTATCGCCTCCGCCAAGTACAATCACACGCTTGCCCTGCATGTCGATGAACTCGCTGGCGTCTTTTGCGACGCCGAGCAGACGGTTGATATTGGAAATCAGGAAGGGCAGGGCATCGTACACGCCGGGAGTATCTTCCCCGGGGAAACCACCTTTCATGTAGGTGTAGGTTCCCATGCCCATGAATACCGCATCGTAGCTGTCGAGCAGGGTCTGGAAGCTGACATCCTTGCCGATTTCGGTGTTCAGGCGGAATTCAATGCCCATGCCTTCCATGATTTCGCGCCGGGTCTGCATGACCTCTTTCTCCAGCTTGAAGGGCGGGATACCGAAAGTGAGCAGGCCGCCGATCTGCGGGTAACGGTCAAACACCACGGCATGTACGCCGTTGCGCGCCAGGATATCCGCGCAGCCAAGACCCGCAGGGCCAGCGCCGATAATGGCGACGCGCTTGCCCGTGGGGATGACGCCACTCATGTCGGGGCGCCAACCCTGCTTGACGGCTTCGTCAGTGATGTATTTTTCGATGGAGCCGATCGTTACTGCGCCAAAGCCTTCGCCTGCGCCGAAACTGTCGCTGTTGAGCGTACAGGCGCCTTCGCACAGGCGGTCTTGCGGACAGACGCGACCACAGACTTCAGGAAGGGAATTGGTCTTGTGCGACATTTCTGCCGCTTCGAACAAATTGCCCTCGGCAACCAGCTTAAGCCAGTTGGGAATGTAGTTGTGTACCGGGCATTTCCATTCGCAATACGGGTTGCCGCAGCCTAGGCAACGATCCGCCTGCTGTGCGGCGGTCTTGGGGTCAAATTGACCGTAGATTTCCTTGTAAAGACGCACGCGCACTTCGGCTTTGACTTTGCTCGGGTCTTGGCGAGGAACATCGATAAATTGGAATACGTTACTCATGCTGGCGGCTCGCTTTGTTTTGCACCGAATGAAAAAGCCTTGCACACACGAAACATGCTGGAAGTGCAGCATGTCGGGAGCAAAACTCGTGACTCTGGAAAACAGGAGTCAGACTAAAGGACGACGAGATTGATATGCACCGTTCATACCAAGCCGGTTATGAGCTCGCGGTCAATATTTCCAAAACTTCAGCGCGAACCTGGCTTAAATCAAGCAATATTCAAGTGCATCTCGAAAACCGACTGAACACGAAGCTGGCGCAAGCCCGCGAGCGGGTTGCTGCGTCAGATGGCGGTGCTTTTCCTTGCACTTCGCTCGCCCGTGAGGTTTTTTCGAGACGCTCTCAATCCAATCAAAAATGTTTTCAGCTCAAGGCTGCCTTGATGCGCGCGCTAACCACACCCATGTCCGCACGCCCCTGGAGCTGTGGTCTGAGGTGCAGCATCACCGCCCCCATTTCGCGCATACTGGTCGCTGCCGTGGCTTGGATGGCCTGGGCAATCAGTTGGTCGATTTCAGCTTCGTCCAGCGGCGCAGGGAGGTAGCTCAGAATGACGCTCAGCTCAAAGGTTTCCTGTTGCTCTAGATCGGCGCGCCCAGCTGCCTTGAACTGTTCGATGGATTCACGGCGCTGTTTGGCCATTTTGTCGAGGATGGCCAGCACATCAGCATCGCTCAGCTCAATGCGCTCGTCCACTTCCTTTTGCTTGAAGGCGGACTGGATCAGGCGAATGACGGCTAAGCGCGCCTTGTCGCCTGACTTCATCGCAGCCTTCATTTCATCGTTGATATGATCCTTGAGGGTGCGTTCAGCTGGGGTTGAATCTGCGTCGCTCATGCCGGAACCTCATGGGTGAGAAATGATTGGGCGAGAAGAGAAAGGCTGGATAAACCAGCCTTGCAGTGCGTACTCAGTACAGACGGGTGCGACGAGCGGCTTCTTTTTGCAGGCGCTTTTCGTTGCGCTTGACCGCCGAGCCGAGACGACGCTTGCGCTCTGTGGTCGGCTTTTCATAGAACTCGCGTGCACGCAGCTCGGTGATGACACCGGCTTTTTCTACGGTGCGCTTGAAACGACGAATAGCAACCTCAAAAGGCTCGTTTTCTTTGATACGGACGGAAGGCATGAAGGCTCCAAAGTAAGTTGTAAAACTCAACCGGCTGGGCGCGGGATTGAATTCGGCGGTTGGCGTCTGTTCGACAGGTCAAATAGTTAGGCGCGGAATTATACGTCCTGCGCCCGGCAATGCAACAATAGCGAACTTTATTTATGCAGATGACAACGAAATGATTGTTCTCGGGATTGAAACCTCATGCGATGAGACGGCCTGTGCGCTCTATTCGTCCGATCGGGGATTGGTGGGAGATCGTGTGTTGACGCAGGCTGTTCACGCTGAATTCGGCGGTGTGGTGCCTGAGCTGGCTTCACGCGACCATGTGCGGCATCTGTTGCCCATGATTGAAGGTTTGTTGCAGGATTCAGGTGTTGCGCGCACGGATTTGGGCGGTGTGGCTTACACGGCTGGACCGGGTTTGCTGGGAGCCTTGCTGGTGGGGTCGGCCTTTGGTGCGGGTTTGGCGTTTGCGCTTGGCGTCCCGGCGATCGAGGTGCATCACATGGAAGGGCATGTGCTTGCGCCCATGCTGGATGACGCGACGATCAAGCCGCCGTTCGCGGCATTACTGGTCTCGGGTGGACACACCATGCTGGTGGCTGTGCCGGAAATCGGGCGCTATGAGGTTTTGGGCGAGAGTCTAGATGACGCTGTGGGCGAGGTTTTTGACAAGGTTGCCAAGCAGATGGGACTGGGCTACCCCGGTGGGGCGGCGCTGGCTCGTCTGGCAGAGGCTGGGCGCAGTCCGGGCGAGGCGGGCTTGGTTGCATTTCCGCGCCCGATGACCGACCGCCCCGGGCTTGAATTCAGTTTCAGCGGCTTGAAAACCCGCGCGATGCTGGCGCTGCGCCAGGTTGGGGATTCGGAGCAGGGGCGGGCGGATGTGGCGCGTGCTTTGCAGGAGGCGATTGTGGATACGCTGGTGATCAAATGTACGCGCGCCCTGGATCAGGTAGGGATGCGCAATGTGGTGGTTGCGGGTGGCGTGGGCGCCAATCTGCATTTACGCGCCCGCCTGAGTCAGGCGCTGGAAAAGCGCGGCGGACGTGCCTTTTTTCCGCGTCAGGCGTTTTGCACGGATAATGCCGCCATGATTGCCTATGTCGGCTGGCTGCGATTAATGGTGGGGCAGGGGCGGCAGGTTAGCGGTTTTGCCGCACGCGCGCGCTGGCCGCTGGATCAGCTTGCGCCGTTGGCTTGAGCGGGCGCGGATTTTTTCTCACCGATGCGAGACTCCTTGCCTTGCAGCAGGCGCTGGATATTGCCTGCATGTCGCCAGATCAGCAGTGCGCTCATGATGCTGACGGTGAGCAAAGGCATGGAGCCGAGGTGCAGCGGCCATGCAATCAGCGGCGCGGCGAGCGCGGCGGTCAATGCAGCCAGCGAGGAGTAGCGCAGGCCGAGCGCCATAGCAAGCCATACCGCAAGCGTACCGAGGCCAAGCCAAGGCGAAAGACCTAGCAATACGCCCAAGGCCGTTGCCACGCCTTTACCACCCTTGAATTGGAAAAATACGGGGAAGATATGGCCGATAAATGCAGCAAGCGCCGTGACTGCAATGATCAAATCACTGGCATCCAAAACGCGAGCGACAACCACCGGAATCAGCCCTTTGAGTAAATCGCCAATCAGCGTTGCAAGCGCAGCGAGCTTGTTTCCGGTACGCAATACATTGGTTGCACCGGGATTACCCGAGCCAATGGTGCGCGGGTCAGGTAAGCCAAGCAGACGGCTTACCACCACAGCCGTGGCAATCGAGCCGAGCAGGTAAGCACCAAGGGGAAGGACGAAAGTGAGCCAGTTCATGAGAGTGCGCCGTCAGAGAGTGAAAAAGCACACGCATGATATGCATAAATCGCAGGGGGCGTTAATGGAGCATAACGCACCGAATACGGATGTGCAGACAGCATATTCGGCGGTTTACGCTAAGCTAAACCACCCTGCGTGAGCTCAAACAAGCCATAGAGGCGCCCTAAAGCAACAAACGCCCCAATTCAGCGGCTGGGGTTTGCACCAACAAGGCGTTGGCGTTCGGCTGTAACCAACGCAATACATCTAGCAAGTGCGCCCGATCCATTCCGGTGCAGCCGGAAGTCGGGGTTTGCGGGTCTAGCCACACATGCAGGAAAATTGCGCTGCCGCGCCCCGGCGTGACCGGCTGGGTATTGTGTTCCACCACCATGCCATATTCGTATTGATGGTCATCGCGACGCATCCGCTCAAACGATGCCCAATGCTGCTTGGGGGTGTTGGGCTGATCCGCGCTGACGCTGCGCCACTGGTTGTAATCGGCGGAATCCACGGCATCCACAAAATAATCGCGCTCAGTCGTAATGCGGTAAGGTATTTGCAAACCTTGCGGGGCAGCGTCATAACCAAACGCCGTCCCTAAGCGGAATACACCAGCCGGGGCTTTGCCATCACCCTCCTGCTTTTGCACACTGCCTGATGGATTCGTATGCAAACCTGCACCCCAACCCAAACCGTTGCGACCTACCCTCACAGGGATTGCGTCACCTACCGGATGCCACGCCTCAGCGCGTTTTTCCATACGTTGCAACGTCGCTTCAGTCGCTTCCCAGTCCGGGGTTGTCACCAATAACACTTGCGTGGTGGTGCTTGGCAGATTGATTTTAGCCAATTGCTGTTCCGGGCGCGGTGAACACGCCGCCAATAAACCAATCAACGTCATCAAAGGCAAAAACTGCCGCAGGTAGAAATGTTTCATAAGTGATCCTTTATTGTCGCAATACAGCGACTTCATGCTCACGCTTCATTCCTGCATTGTTTCCGCACGGCGTTCAGCTATTAACCCGAGCCAATAGGGTCAAATTCGATTGATTTGGCTGATTTATATTTTTTCCAAATTTAAGCTGTTGCTTCCTTGGATTGAGCTGTCGCACCTGTCAATCCAAGGAAGCGCAGGCTAAGTTTAGCGCTTTTTTGGATGATCGTTTGGGCTGTCATCGTGTAGCATCCGTGGATTTATGCATGTTGGTGGATATGTACCTTGGGTGGTCGGGGCGAGGATGTGGGTTTGTTTGGGCGATCCGTGGTCTGGCTGCATGGCTGGGGTATGAGTTCGGTGATTTGGCGGGCGGTGCCGGCGTTTGGGCGCTTTGATTCGCGGGCGTTGACCTTGCCGGGGCATGGTCGTGAGGCGTGGGATGAGGCGTTGGGCTCGGATATCACGCGTTGGGCATTGCGGTTGTTGGAGCGAGCGCCGGAACGCGCCATTTGGGTGGGCTGGTCGTTGGGCGGATTGCTGGCCTTAGAGGTGGCGCGTCTTGCACCCAAGCGGGTGACGGGTTTGGTTTTATTGGCGAGTAGCCCGTGTTTTGTGGCTCAGGGCGAATGGTCGTGTGCCATGAGCGCGGAAACATTGGCGCAATTTGAATTGGGTCTGGCTCAGGATCATGCGCTGACGCTGCGTCGTTTTCTGGCCTTGCAAACCCTGGGGGCGCGGGATGCCAAGCAGGTGCGCAGCGTGCTGAATGCAGCGGCAGTCGATGCCGCCCAGGTCGATGTGCGTGCACTGCGCGCAGGTTTGAAAATATTGCATGAGACGGATCGGCGTCAGACCTTGGCAAACCTGGATATGCCCGTTGCCGTTCTTCTGGGCGGTCTGGACAGGATTGTGCCGCCCTGCGCGGCTGAGGCGTATCTGCGCTTGAACCCCGCCGTGCAGGTATTGAGCGTACCGCAGGCGGGTCATGCTCCTTTTTTATATGTAGGGGAGCACGATGCGGAGTCAACGCGCGGTTTAAGTTTTGATGCCTGGTTGACGGAGGTAATGCAGGGGATGGCGAAATGAATGAGTACCAGGTGGACAAGCCCCGCGTGCGGCGAGCCTTTGATCGTGCAGCGGCGACGTATGACCAATACGCCAGATTGCAGGCCATGGTGCGTGAGGACATGCTGGAACGCTTGAGTGGAATCCGCATTGAACCGCGCGCGGTGCTGGATCTGGGCTGCGGGACTGGAGCCGCGATGCGTCATCTGCGACAGCTTTACCCACGCGCGCAGATTCTAGGGCTGGATTTTTCACAGGGGATGCTGGGCGAGGCGCGCCGCTGGCGCCCCTGGATGCGCAAGCCGCTGTGGGTGTGCGGGGATATGGAGCGTTTGCCGCTGAAGAGCGCGAGCATGGATCTGGTTTTTTCCAGCCTTAGCGTGCAGTGGGGCAATGATCTGGCGGCGACGCTCGCGGAGGTGCGACGTGTGCTCAAGCCTAGCGGAGTGTTGATGTTTTCCAGTCTTGGGCCGGATACATTGAAAGAGCTGCGCTCGGCGTGGCAGAGCGCCGACGAGAATCAGTACGCGCATGTAAACATGTTCCTGGATATGCACGATGTGGGTGATGCGTTGTTACGCGTTGGGTTGCGCGATCCTGTGATGGATGTGGAGCGCATGACGCTTAAATATGCCGATGTCGAGAGCATTATGCGCAGCCTCAAGGGGATTGGGGCGCAGAACAATATGCAGGGGCGAGCTCGCGGATTGACTGCCAAAACTCGCCTCCAGCGTCTGTGCGCCGGCTATGAAACGCGTCGCGGTGAAGATGGGCTATTGCCGGTTACTTATGAGGTTGTGCACGGTCTGGCTTGGGGCGGCGAGGCCGGGCGCTTTTACGCGGATTCAGCCGGTGAGGTGAAAGTTCCGTTGCATTCTTTGTTAAGAAGGCGTGAAAAGTAATCAAACTTTTTTATGCTGGGTGTAGTTTTATTCCGTATGTGTTTGAAAAGACCATATAAAACATGGCATTACGCGAATCTCCTAGATTTTTGCCCGGAAAAGGAATGAACTTTAGCCATCTCTAACGTTGCAGTACCATGCGCGCAGCGGATAAAGCTGGGGAAACTCAGTATTTTTCGAGCTGAGTCCTATCGGTCTAAAACTTGGAGGGTCGTGCGATGACAATGAGTACAACAGCCGGCACAGCGGCGGGCGCTCATGCTGGTTCTGCGGTGGGCAAAGCCGCAGCAGTTGAGCAATACAACTACGATATCGTCAAAAAATTCGCCATCATGGCGCTCGTCTGGGGCGTTTTGGGGATGTTTGCCGGTGTGTGGATCGCCAGTGAGCTGGCGTGGCCTTTTTTGAACTTTGATGTGGCAGAAATCACCTTCGGGCGTCTCCGTCCGGTGCATACCACGCTGGTCATTTTCGGTTTTGGCGGCAGTGCCCTGTTCGCAACCTCGTACTACATTGTTCAGCGCACCTGTCAGGCGCGCCTCTGGGGCGGTCGCTGGGCAGCTGAGTTCACCTTCTGGGGTTGGCAGGTTGGCGTCGGCGCTGGCGTGATCCTTTACATGCTGGGCTTCACTCAGGGTCGTGAGTACGCTGAGTTTGTATGGCCGCTGGATATCGCGATTGCCGTGGTCTGGGTGACTTACTTCCTCGTCTACACCATGACCCTGCTCAAGCGTACCCAGCCGCACATCTATGTGGCGAACTGGTTCTTCATGTCCTTCATTCTGGCGACCGCGCTGTTGCATATTTTCAACAACCTGGCGGTGCCGGTCTCCTTTACCAGTCTTGAGTCTTACAGCCTGTTCTCCGGTGTGCAGGATGCGATGACCCAGTGGTGGTACGGTCACAACGCGGTAGGCTTCTTCCTCACCGCAGCCTTCCTCGGCATGATGTATTACTTCGTGCCCAAGCAGGCGGGTCGTCCGATCTACTCCTATCGTCTGTCTATCGTTCACTTCTGGGCGCTGTCTTTTCTGTACATGTGGGTCGGTACACACCACCTGCACTGGACAGCGATTCCTGACTGGACCTCTACCCTGGCGGCGACTTTCTCCATCCTGCTGTTGCTTCCGTCTTGGGGCGGCATGATTAACGGCATCATGACCCTGTCCGGCGCGTGGGACAAGCTGCGCACCGACCCGATTATCCTGTTCATGATTACCGCGCTGTCCTTCTACGGTATGTCGACCTTCGAAGGTCCGCTGATGTCGCTCAAGAGCGTGAACGCCCTGTCGCATTACACTGACTGGACGGTGGGTCACGTGCACTCTGGTGCACTCGGTTGGGTGGCGATGATTACCTTCGGTTCGTTCTATCACCTGATTCCGCGTCTGTGGGGCGTGGCCAAGGGCATGTACAGCACCAAGATGATCTATGTCCACTTCTGGCTGGCGACCATCGGCATCGTGCTTTACATCTCTTCCCTGTGGGTGGCGGGTATCGGTCAAGGTCTGATGCTGCGCGCCTTCGATGAGTACGGCAATCTGGGTTACACCTTTATTGAAACCGTGACCTTTATGCACCTGCCTTATGTGGTGCGTGCGATTGGCGGTATGTTCTTCCTCGCCGGCATCATTCTCATGGTTTACAACGTGTACATGACCATTGCCGGTGCCAAGCGCAGGGTTGAAGTTGATGTGGCTGCACGCTCTGCTGCTGTTGCCCGCTGATCGGAGAGAATCAAATGAAGCACGAAAGCGTTGAAATTAATGCCGGGTTACTGATTGTTCTTACCCTGACGGTGATCAGTATCGGCGGGTTGGTTGAGATTGTTCCGTTGTTCCACATCAAGGACACAGTGGAAGAGGTCAAGGGCGTACGTCCGTACACCCCGCTGGAGCAGCGCGGGCGCGACCTGTACATCCGCGAGGGCTGCTATGCCTGCCACTCGCAGATGATCCGTCCGTTCCGTGATGAATTCCTGCGTTATGGTCACTACTCGCTGGCGGCGGAGTCCAAGTACGACCACCCCTTCCAGTGGGGCTCCAAGCGTACCGGCCCGGATGTCGCCCGTCTTGGAAACAAGTATTCCGACCAGTGGCATACCGAGCACCTTGTGAAGCCGCAGGCTCTGGTGCCTGAGTCAATCATGCCGGCCTACCCCTGGTTGTTGAAGAACGATCTGAAGTACGACGACATCGAAAATCGCATGAGGGCGCTCAAGGCGACGGGAGTGCCCTATTCGCTGACAGCGGATGAGTACCAGGCCAACGTAACCAATTTCGGTCAAGCCATGGCGGACAAGCTGCATATTCCTAATGCCAAAGCCACGCTTGAAGCTGAAGCGAAGGGGCGTAACTGGGATGGTGACAAGGATCGCATCACCGAAATGGATGCGATGGTGGCTTACTTGCAGATGCTGGGTACGCTGGTTGATTTCAAGAAATACGATCAGGGTTACTTCGCAAGTTTCCGCTAAGGGTTTTAAGGCCTGGTGTTAACGCTCGTAGAGCATGAATTAAGGTGAATTCAATGTCTGAACTTTGGATGTGGTTGGGTAATTTGACCAACAGCAAAATTACGGCATTGCTGATTTTCTTCACGAGTTTCGTCGTGATTGTGCTCTACGTGTACAGCGGAAAAAAACGCAAAATCAGGCTCGAATCCTATAAAGACATTCCATTTGTTGACGATCACGACAAGATTCCAGGCTCCTCCGCCGGAACGAACAAGGGAGATAACTAATCATGGCGCTCTCAAGCGATAAGAAGCCCGGGCAGGTCGAAACCACCGGGCATGTGTGGGACGGCGATTTACGTGAATATAACAATCCGCTTCCCCGTTGGTGGTTGTGGACGTTTTACGCCACCATCGTGTTTGCGGTGGTTTACTGGATCATGTACCCCGCCTGGCCGGTATTCAAAACCTTTACTCCGGGTATGGCTTCCCTGACGATCGAGCAGGACGGCAAGGAAGTGCAGGTCCCCTGGAACTCGCGCAACCTGTTCATTCAGGAGATGCAGAGCAGCCCGGCGGCCGTGCGTCAGCGTGAATTCACCGAAAAAGTCAGCAATGCCAGCTTTGAGCAGATCATTGCCGATCCGAACATGCTGGCGTTTGCGCGCTCCATGGGCGCCGGCCTGTTTGGCGACAACTGCGCGGCCTGCCACGGTCAGGGCGGTCAGGGCAATTTGCCGAGCTATCCCAGCCTCGCGGATAACGAATGGCTTTGGGGTGGTTCATTCGAAATGATCAGCAAGGATCTGCAAAACGGCCTCAAGGGCAATATGCCTGCCTTCCCGAGTGTTAAGGGTGAGGCTTTGACCGATCTGGCCAACTATGTTCTAAGCATGTCCGGTCTTGAGGTGGATGCAGCTTCTGCCTCACGCGGCAAGGCGGGTTTTGCAATGTGTGCCGCGTGCCACGGGGTCGATGGCAAGGGTAACCCCATGCTGGGTGCGCCAAACCTGACGGATATGGCATGGTCCAACCTGGACATGATGGGCGCTCAAAACGTCGATGCAAAGCGCAAGATGGTCGAACATGTGGTGACCAACGGCATTCAGCGCGAAATGCCTGGCTTTTCCAACCGTCTGACGCCTGTTGAGATCAAAATGCTGACGGTTTACGTTCACGAGCTGTCTGGCGGTCAATAACACTAGGTAAGCCAACATCTGGGCAAGTCCTGATTGATTCCACTGTGGAATCAGCTGCGGATGGTAAAGTTCTGCAAAGCCGACTTACGTCGGCTTTCCTGTTTGTGATGAGCTGGCTTTTATGCAGAGTGTGGGGGGCGTATGGCATTTGAAGCATCGATTCAGGCCGGTGCAGAGGCGCTTGGCAAGCTTTTGCTGGCGCGCGGTTGGCGTTTGGCGGCGGCGGAGTCCTGTACGGGCGGGTGGCTAGCTAAGTCAGTGACGGATATTCCCGGCAGTTCCGCATGGTTCGATCGAGGATTTGTGACCTACAGCAATCAGGCCAAGCGGGATATGCTCGAAGTGGCGGAGTCTGTTTTGCTCGAACACGGAGCGGTCAGTGAGGCTTGTGTCCTGTCCATGGCTGAGGGGGCGTTGCGTCACAGCAAGGCGGATATCAGCGTGGCAATCAGCGGGATCGCCGGGCCGGGAGGCGCAACTCCAGGCAAGCCGGTTGGTACGGTCTGGCTCGCCTGGGCGCGGCGCGGCGAGCGGGCGCATGCTCAGCGCTGTGTTTTTGCAGGTGATCGTGAGGCTGTACGCGCTCAGGCGGTGATTGAGGGATTGAACGGGCTGCTGAAACTATGATTCAAATGCTTACACATTTGTTTCGGGAGTGAGCCATCCCCGCCTCGCGTTAGCAGGCTGTTTTTCAACGGTCTGTTATGTAAAACTCCATGAGTGCCCAGATTCAAGCAGGCTTTATGCGGTTTCATGAGGGTGAGCATCCAAGCGTTCAGTTTTGGCGTAAAATCCGCTACTCGCTTGGCGTCATGCTTTTATGCACGTGGTTTCATGACCGAATTCCTGCTTATTTTCATTAGTACCGTTCTGGTCAATAACTTCCTTTTGGTGAAGTTTCTTGGCCTGTGTCCGTTTATGGGCGTGTCGCGCAAGCTGGAAACGGCCATGGGTATGGGTTTGGCGACAACTTTCGTGCTGACGCTCTCTTCGGTGTTGAGTCATCTGGCGCAGAATTATCTGCTTGCGCCTTTCGATCTGGAGTATTTGCGCACCATCGCCTTCATTGTGCTGATTGCGGCCGTGGTGAACTTCACTGAGATGGCACTGAAAAAATCCAGCCCAGTGCTGCATAACGTATTGGGTATTTACCTGCCGCTGATTACCACCAACTGCGCGGTGCTGGGCGTCGCGCTGCTGAACGTGCAGGAAGATCACACTCTGGCGCAGGCTGCCGTGTATGGTTTTGGCGCAGCGGTGGGCTTTACGTTGGTGCTGGTGCTGTTTGCTGCCATGCGTGAGCGCCTGGCGGCGGCGGATGTGCCCAAGCCCTTTCAGGGTACGCCGATAGGCTTGGTTACTGCCAGTTTGATGGCTTTGGCTTTTATGGGCTTTGCCGGCTTGGTCAAGGTCTGATGCTTACCGCAATCATGGTATTTACCCTTTTCGCCCTGGTGTTGGGGGCGTTTCTGGGTTATGCCGGGCAGGCGTTCAAGGTCGAGGGCGACCCGCTGGCGGATAAAATTGATGCGCTGTTGCCGCAAACCCAGTGCGGGCAGTGCGGATATCCCGGTTGTCGTCCGTACGCGGAGGCGATTGCGCGCGGCGAGGCGGATATCAATCAATGCCCGCCCGGCGGCGAAGCCACGATCAAGGCCTTGGCTGACCTGCTGGGCGTGGAGCCCAAACCGCTGAGTGCGGAACACGGCGTGGAAAAACCGAAGATGGTGGCGTGGATTGATGAGCAGGTGTGCATCGGCTGCACCCTGTGCATCCAGGCCTGCCCGGTGGATGCCATTCTGGGCGCGCCAAAACTGATGCACACGGTGATTGTGGATGAGTGTACCGGCTGCGAATTGTGCGTTGCGCCCTGCCCAGTGGACTGCATTTACATGTTGCCGCTCAAAGTGCCGCTGGAGCACTGGCGCTGGCCAAGTCCGGAAGCGAAGCTGGATATTGCGGAGGTCATTGAACCGGATTCTGCGCCAATGAATTCGCCGCAGCATGAGTCCCCGCCAGGGCAACTCAAGTCGGCGCAAGCCTTGCCTGAACAAGAGGACGCCGCATGAGCGCGCGCATTCTGCACCGTTTTCCCGGCGGCTTGCACCTGGAGCAGCACAAGAGCGAATCCAATGCGGCGCCGATTCGTCGTGCCGCGATGCCGCAGTATTTGCAGCTTCCGTTGAAACAGCATATTGGCTCAGCCGCCGAACCCGTGGTCAAGGTCGGGGAGCGCGTGTTGCGCAACCAGTGCCTGGCCAGGGCGGATGGCTATGTCAGTGCGCCGGTTCATGCGCCAAGCTCCGGGGTGATTGTGGCAATTGAAACAATGGCCGTACCGCATCCTTCCGGTCTGCGAGCACCTTGTATCGTCTTGCAGACAGATGGCCTGGACGAGCCCATGCAGGCGTTCACGCCCTGGGCGGACTTCACGGCCATTACGCCGTTGCTGTTGCGTGAGCGCGTGCGCGAGGCGGGTGTGGTGGGGCTGGGCGGAGCGGTGTTTCCGAGTGCGGTGAAGCTTGCGGGGACGCCCGGCACGCCGATGCACACGGTCCTGCTCAATGGCGCTGAGTGTGAGCCGTACATCACCTGTGATGATCGCCTGATGCGTGAGCGTGCGGAGGAGGTCTTGCGCGGCGGCCAGATTCTGCTGCATGTGCTGGGTGCGCAAACCTGTTTGATCGGGGTGGAAGACAACAAGCCTGAGGCGATTGCCGCGCTGCGTGCGGCCTTGATGACGCTGGACGATGCGCGCTTCGAGCTTGTGTCGATTCCTACGCTCTACCCGTCCGGCGCCGAAAAACAGCTGATTTACATCCTGACCGGCGAGAAAATCAGCCGGGAAATGCGCGTGACCGAGCGCGGGTTTCTTGGGCATAACGTGGCGACGGCGGCGGCGATTTACCGTGCGGTGGTTCTGGGTGAGCCTGTGACGCGTCGGGTGGTGACAGTGACGGGAAGCGGCGTGATGTCGCCGGGTAACTGGGATGCGCCGATCGGTATGCTGGCAAGTGATTTGATCGCTCAGGCCGGAGAGATCGGAAGAGCACACGTCTGAACTCCAGTCACGTCAGTCAAT
>CALKWL010000163.1 GCA_938004235.1 uncultured Gammaproteobacteria bacterium | reverse complement strand
GGCCGAACCCACTCACCACCCCCTCAATGCGTCCTGTCCAGTTGGCATACGCGCCTACCAATGTCAACACTTCCTCAAGCGTGCTGCGCGTCGCGCCAGTGCGCCCCAGGTAGGCCAGTGTGATGTGTAATTCTTCTGGGGGTAGAATGTCGCTGCCGTCTGGTACGTCGTCAGGGGATAACGCTAACTTTGCTGCCGCCTCTGCCGGAACCATCAGGGCGATCATGATGCCATCCTCATATTGGTTCACGACCAGCGACGGCCGTTTCTTAGGCTCCTGCTCATTGGCACGGGGAACGCCACAGCCGTTCTCCCGGTTGCACGCGCCTTCGGCGTGGGGCAGGAGGGCAATGTGGTCAGGGCGAATATTGCGGGCAATGCCATCATAGGCTTCACCCTTAAAGATCCCACTGCGTTCTTCGTAATCCATGAACACACCAACGGACACCTCCGTGTGCACGCTATCCTCTAACCGCTGCCGCGTTTCCTTCGCCACCCCACCCCGCTTGTCGCACTTGGCAATGTCCAGCCACATCTCACCACGCAGCCGGTCGTTGTCCATGCTGGCGTTGAAGAAACGGCCGTACACTTCTTTCTCCAATACATCTGGAGAATTAGCTGAGATGTACTCCCCGTTGCGCATGGGGTGGCCGATAGGCAATGGAATGCCATTCCATGCTTCAACAAACGCGCCGATTTCCTCGGCGGGGTAGAAGATGCGATTGAGCACGCCCTCAACGATGGGCACGCTTGGTGCTACCAGATACTCGCGCTCGTCCAGCACGGCCGTGCGTAACTCGTTGGCCTGAATCGAGACGGTGAGAAAGGAGAGCCTCCCCTCTTTCACCTTCGTTGCTTGTGGCATACCCGTCTCCTTGAAAACAAAAAGCGCCGCTGACCATGTTGGTCAGCGGCGCTAATCTCCGCATCAGCATTGATTTAGTTCTGGAACTTCCAGAACATTACAAATAAAATATTACAGAACTCCCGGACGGTTGTCAAGTTTTTGTCGGATCAGCCTCCAGTCGTCTCCTATGACAAAGCCAAACCGTCGCAGCAAATCGTTTCCAATACTGCGGTAAGCCATATCAACAGCTTGTTCTCCCCACCCCAATGTGACGCACTCATCCGTGCGCTGGTCTAACATATGTTGTGGCACATTGAATACGGCCACTACCCTGTCACGGTTCGTCTTAACCATGATATACGTTGCTTCATCAACGAATGTCAGTTCCGTAGTCGGATTTACAAAAGGTATCATTTTTCCTCACTCACTCCCCATCATCTGGAAACAACACCGGTATCCAGGCGCAGCGGCAATTAGGATGCACCGGGATCAGCCCACGCGCCTCAGCAATCGTGTACACCGTTCCATCAAGGCTGCTGCACGTCGCGCAAACATGATCGTCATCCGCGCTGGCAAACTCGACAACGGCCGTCACCTCAGCTATCCCCATCTGCTCCAGGCGGTTCAGCGACCCTTCGGCGTAGACGTTGATGATTTCTGTTCGCGCCAACATCTTGGCGCGGGTCATGCCAATCTTATCTACACGGTCAACAATGTTCTTGGCGATGTCGCGGTTAGACAATCCCTTTGCCAATCCCTCGGCCAGCACACGGCCGATTTGCTGGCTCATCGCCTCTGTGATGCCGCGTAACTCCTCAAAGCTGCGGGTATACAATAACTCCAGGGCGTCGGCGTGGATGGGTGCAGTAAACAGCTTACCCATGCCGCTGTCTGGCAAGTCTTCAATACCATCGCGCTGCATGGCTGCGTCTGCCGCCTCTACAGCGCGAACATACGCCTCACGGATGTACTTCTCTTGCCAGCCATCGTGCGTGATGGTATTGCCATCGCGCCCGCGCACCTCCAGCACTTCCTGGTCAACGGCATCCCGCAGCCAGTCCATGAACGCCTGCACGCGCTCCGCGTCAGTCTTGAAGTGGAAGCGATTAGCAGGTCGGGCCTTGCTTCCCACCAACTGGCGCACAAACACCGACGGCCGTTCTCCACTCAACCGCAGCGCATCA
Source organism: uncultured Gammaproteobacteria bacterium (assembly GCA_938004235.1). Taxonomy (GTDB): domain Bacteria; phylum Pseudomonadota; class Gammaproteobacteria; order Halothiobacillales; family Halothiobacillaceae; genus Thiofaba. Next base: position 109 of record CALKWL010000163.1, on the reverse strand, counting down.
TTGTCAACCAGAGTGGTGTTGATGAGCTGCTTCAGGATGTGGAAACGGTCGTTCATGTCCGCCGTGTAGATCGGAAGAGCACACGTCTGAACTCCAGTCACGTCAGTCA
>CALKWL010000162.1 GCA_938004235.1 uncultured Gammaproteobacteria bacterium | reverse complement strand
CGCAAGGCGGCGCCCGTGCTCGTCGACGCTGACGGTATGGGTATGGCCGCCAGGGTAGTCATTCGCCTCGAATAGGGTGACCTGATGACGCGACCCAAGCAACCAGGCGCTGGCCAGGCCGGCCACCCCGCCACCGATCACGGCAATGTTCAGCGTCGCTTTGGTCTTCATGTGCGTGCCCGGAAAATTTTGTAGCGATAATGTACAATAATTTTCGAGGTGTAACAGGGTTTTTGTGGGTGATGGCGGCAAAAAACCGTGGAAATTGGTGATTTTATATGTTTTTACGGGCTGTTTTTGTTAAAAATATATACATAATATATACATTGTCGTGTTAGGTTTCAGCACAGCAGCACAGCAGCACAGCAGCACAGCAGCACAGGTAAATCGCCACTCCATGAATCACTTGAGAGCCTGTATTCAATGTTCGCCCCCCGGTGTTTGCGGGCGTCAGTGTGTGTTGTGCTGGAAGGATGTCCTGCATACGAGGCCTATGCAGCCGATCGTTCTCGATGCGAGCCATGCCGATGGCCTAAATATCCTCACGTCCGGTGCGCCCGTGCGTCATGAGGTTACAAAGCAAGGCGGCGGCTGAGGCATGGCAGCCGATTTTCAGCGTTTTATCGGTATTGATTATTCGGGTGCCAAAGGCCCGCATGATCCGTTGCTCGGCATTCGCGTCTTCGCTGCCGCGCGGGACGGCATGGCTCAAGAAATTCGCGACACGACCGGGGGGCACTGGAGTCGCGCGCGTTTGGCGTCCTGGCTGAGCGATCAGGTGCTGTACAAGGCTCCCGCGCTCATCGGCATTGACCATGCCTTTTCTTTCCCGCGTATTTATTTTCTACGCCACGCGCTTGCAGCATGGCCGGATTTTTTGGAGGACTTTGTCGCGCATTGCCCGGCGCACGAGCACGCGGTCGAAGATTTGAGGCGTAAGCGTGCCTTACGCATCGAATCGAACAGTGCGCTACGGGTGTGTGAAGCCTGGACGAGCTCGGCCAAGAGCGTCTTTATGTTTGATGTGCAAGGCTCGGTTGCCAAATCTACTTTTGCGGGGCTGCCCTGGTTGCAGTTGTTGCGTCAAAAGGCTGGCGACAAACTGCACGTCTGGCCGTTTGACGGCTGGACGCCGTTGCCGGGGCGTTCAGTTATCTGCGAGATTTACCCTGCAATTTTCAAGCGTCGCTATGCACGCGCTGATCGCGGGATCGACGCCCATGATGCCTATTCAAGCGCAAGCTGGATGCAGGATATGAGCCGCAGAAACGCTCTTGCGGGGTATTTTCATCCCCCCTTGAGTGAGGATGAGCGGCGCATTGCAGCGTTGGAGGGCTGGATTCTCGGGGTGATGTGAGTGGCTGTCGGGTCGGCGAAGGTCTGCATTAACGCTGGCTGGGCGGTGTGGCGCTGATTTTGTGCAGGGCAAGGTCGGCGCCCTCGTATTCCTGCTCTTGATCCAGACGTAATCCGATGGTTTTCTTGAGCAGGCCGTACACGATGAATCCGGCGAGCAGCGCAAGTCCAATGCCCAGCAGGGTGCCGATCATCTGGCTCACGAAGCTCACCCCGCCCATGCCGCCCAGCGCTTCGAGGCCGAAGATCCCTGCGGCGATGCCGCCCCATGCGCCGCACAGTCCGTGCAGCGGCCAGACGCCCAGCACATCGTCAATTTTCCAGCGGTTCTGCGTCAGGGTGAACAACCAGACGAACAGGCCGCCTGCCGCCGTGCCGGTGATGAGCGCGCCCAGCGGGTGCATCAAATCTGAACCGGCGCACACGGCGACCAGCCCCGCCAGCGGGCCGTTGTGCACGAAGCCGGGGTCGTTTTTGCCCGCAATCAGCGCGGCAAGAATACCG
>CALKWL010000161.1 GCA_938004235.1 uncultured Gammaproteobacteria bacterium | reverse complement strand
ACACTCTTTCCCTACACGACGCTCTTCCGATCTCCAAGTTTGTTGAGTCTGTGGATGTGGCGGTCAACCTTGGCGTGGATCCGCGTCGCTCGGATCAGGTTGTGCGCGGTTCGACCGTGCTTCCGCGCGGCACTGGCAAGATTGTGCGTGTTGCGGTGTTTGCGCAAGGTGCTAACGCTGAGGCGGCCAAGGCGGCAGGTGCGGAGATCGTTGGTTTTGATGATCTTGCTGACAGCATCAAGAAAGGCGTGATGGATTTCGATATTGTGATCGCTACGCCGGACGCCATGCGTGTGGTGGGGCAGCTAGGTCAGATTCTTGGTCCGCGTGGCCTGATGCCGAACCCGAAGGTTGGTACTGTGACCATGGATGTGGCGACTGCGGTGAAAAATGCCAAGGCCGGTCAGGTGCGTTACCGCACAGACAAGGCCGGTATCATTCATTGCACTCTGGGCAAGGTCAGCTTCGATGAGGATGCCCTGCTGGAAAACCTGAATGCGCTGATGAGCGACTTGAATCGCGCCAAGCCGTCAGGTGCCAAGGGTGTTTATGTGAAGCGCATCACTGTCTCGACCACCATGGGTGCGGGTGTTGTGGTGGATCAGTCTTCTCTGAGCAGCGCAGCTTAAGTTTTGCTCGGGGCAAGCGTGCTTGCTCCGTATTAGTTTGGGCTTCCAGGATAATTTGGCGTCAATGCTGATGAGTCCCGGTTGCGTCCAAGACCGCAGGTGCTCTGGTTTGCCTGAGCTTAATTTTCCTGCGCAGACGGTAAGCCCCAGGATTTTGCCTGGTGTGATTCCGTAAAGGACAGGATGTTCGCATCCTGATTAGAGGCGAAGCGCGACCCTTGTGGGTTGTGCATTGATTAGGTTATTTCAATGGCACTGACGTTCGATCAGAAACAAGTTGTCGTCGCTGAAGTAGCTGAAGTAGCCGCTGCCGCTTATTCCGCTGTCGCAGCGGAATATCGCGGCATTACGGTCGAGAAGTTGACCTCGTTGCGTGTAAAGGCTCGTCAAGAGGGTGTTTATCTGCGCGTGGTCAAAAACACGCTCGCACGTATTGCTGTGCGTGGGACAGATTTCGAATGTATGTCGGAAGGAATGGTTGGACCGCTCGTTCTGGCGTTTTCGATGGATGATCCCGGCGCCGCGGCGCGTCTGATGCGCGACGCGGCCAAAGAGAATGACAAGTTGAACATCAAGCTTGTCGCGCTCGGCGGTCAACTCGTTGCAGCATCTGAAATTGATCGTGTGGCGAATCTGCCGACTCGTGATCAGGCTATCAGCATGCTCATGTCGGTTATGCAGGCTCCTGTGGCCAAGTTCGTTCGTACTCTCAACGAGGTTCCGGGCAAGCTGGTGCGTACAGTGGCGGCTATTCGCGATCAAAAAGAAGCGGCTTAATACTTACAGCTTTTTATCAATCTTTTAGCTTTTTAGGTTACAACCATGGCAATCAACAAAGAAGATATCCTTGAGGCTATCTCCAATATGACCGTCCTTGAGATCGTTGATCTGATCTCTGCGATGGAAGAAAAATTCGGCGTATCTGCCGCTGCTGCAACTGTGGCTGTTGCTGCGGGTCCTGCAGCTGCCGCTGCTCCGGTCGAAGAAAAGACCGAGTTTGACGTTGTTATGGCCAGCTTTGGCGACAACAAGGTCGGTGTGATCAAGGCTGTGCGTGAAATCACTGGCTTGGGCTTGAAAGAAGCCAAGGACATGGTTGAAGGCGCGCCTGTGACTGTTAAGGAAGGCATTGCCAAGGCCGACGCCGAAGCAATGAAGAAGAAGCTCGAAGAGGCTGGCGCCAAGGTCGAGATCAAGTAATTCAGTGTGTTTTGCCTGGACATGCCCTTGGTGTGAACAGGTAGCTGGCTGGTGGCTTTGTGCCGCCGGCCTTTTTTGCTTCCTTGAATTGTGTTCTTAGGTGTTTGTTGCAATGTCTTGGCTGCAAGGGCGCTTTATATAAAGCGATCAAGACGATGGCGGCAAGGCAAGAGCGGTGAAAAAGCGCAGCATACCCGCCGTATGTGAGCGGTTAAGCCTGATTTTGATGTCGCCGTCTTTCCTGTGGTCGAGTCCCGGGTATGCGCGGCTTCAGTGCATTTTATAGAAGTGTCCGCAAGGCATTGCAAGAAACATCCATAGCGGTGGTCATACAGCCACCGTCAGTTCGAAACCCATACGAAACCGTGAACGCAGAGGTAATCGATGTCGTACTCTATCACCGAGAAGAAGCGTATCCGCAAGGACTTCGGTAAACGCATTTCCATTCTTGCAGTGCCCAATCTGTTAGCGACGCAGGTTAACTCCTATCGTGAATTTTTGCAGCACGATGTCAACAATCCCAATGCACTGGGGCTGCACGCCGCGCTGAGCTCAGTTTTTCCCTTGACCAGTCACTCAGGCAGCGCTTCGATCGATTACGTAAGCTTCCGTCTTGGCGAGCCGGCGTTCGATGTCAAAGAGTGCCAGATTCGTGGACTGACCTACGCTGCGCCGTTGCGCGTCAAAATGCGTCTGATGATTCACAATCGTGAGGCGCCGGTAGGCAGCCCGAGCGTGAAGGATGTGCGCGAGCAAGAAGTGTACATGGGCGAACTGCCGCTCATGACCGAAACCGGCACGTTCGTTATTAACGGCACCGAGCGTGTCGTGGTTTCGCAGCTGCATCGCTCGCCAGGCGTGTTCTTTGACTCGGATCGCGGCAAGACACACTCATCGGGCAAAATTCTCTTTTCTGCGCGCATCATTCCCTATCGCGGCTCCTGGTTGGACTTCGAGTTTGACCACAAGGATATTCTCTACGCGCGTATCGACCGTCGCCGCAAGCTTCCGGTGACCATCATCATGCGTGCCATCGGCATGAGCAATGAAGAAATGCTCGCTACCTTCTTCGAAACCACGCAGTTCACCCTGTTGACGGCGAATGAAGTTAAGGTTGAGCTGGTGATTGATCGTCTGAAGGGGGAGAACGCGCCTTTCGATATCAAGGTGGGTGATTCCGTGCTGGTTGAAGCCGGACGTCGCGTCACCTCCAAGCACCTGCGCGAACTGAAAAAGGCTGAAGTGGGCGCCCAGATTGCACCGGTGGATTTTCTGCTGGGGCAAACCCTGGCGCATGACGTCGTGGACACGCGTTCAGGCGAGCTGCTGGCCAGCGCCAATGATTTGATTACGCCTGAATTGCTGGCCAATATGCGTGAAGCAGGCATCGATACGCTGCGCACGATCTATTTCAACGAAGTCGATCATGGCCCGTTCATTTCTACCACCATGCGCAGTGATTCGACGACTTCACAACAGATCGGAAGAGCACACGTCTGAACTCCAGTCACGTCAGTCAATC
>CALKWL010000160.1 GCA_938004235.1 uncultured Gammaproteobacteria bacterium | reverse complement strand
GACCACCGAGATCTACACTCTTTCCCTACACGACGCTCTTCCGATCTAGACACTCGGCGGGCGTATTGAACAGGCTGCCAAAAGTTATGAAACAGCATTCAACAAGCTCTCCAGCGGACGCGGTAATGTGCTGAGCCGCGCGCAGAAACTGCACCGCCTTGGCGTGCAATCCAGCAAAAACCTGCCGGAAAATCTGCTTCAGGCCGCCTTGGAAAGTGACGAGGAGACACGTGCATGAACGCCTTCATTCATCGACACCCCTTGCTCGCGCGCGCGCTACCCAGCCCCGCGCACTCGCCGCTAGGGCAACGTCTGCGCGGCTCAGCGGAATCCGGCAAGCCTGAGTCCGGTGCCTACGGCCAAGCCCCTCTGAGCGTCAAACACGCCACAATCGGCGAAATGATGCACACCGCGCGCCAGGAAGGCGGCCAACTCATCCACGATCAACTGAGTTACCTGTGGCCTAAAGCCAGTGCGCATGACCTTGCCTTAGCGCAGGGCTTGGGAGTCGCGCTGTGGATTGGGGATATGCTGTTGCGTGTACGCGAAGATGCGCAAGATGGCCATTTTCTTTTGCCTCAGGACTTGATGCAGCGTTACCTTGTTGATGCAGCGCAACTCTCGGAGGCTCGGCACGACTTCGCCCTGCGCCGCCTGAGTGAGCACCTCGCCGGGCAAGCGCTGAAAATCCTGCAAGGCAGCGCGCCGCTCGGCCTGTCCGCGCCATTTTTACTGCGTTACCGCCTGCGCTGGACAATGCTGTATGCCGGTTTCATCCTGCAAGCCATGCAGCACGACCCAAAGGCGCCGTTTATCCAGCCCGTGCTAATCCTGCGCGAACGCCTGACCTTACTCAAAAATACGCTCTTTATCAGCTCATCTGCCGCATCCAAAGGCGGAAGCTGCGGCAGCGGCGGCTGCTCGACCTGAATTTATGAGCGCGCACTCGTCCAATCCGGTTGAATTTTGTCGCCAGCTTGCCGCCCCTCGCGGTTCGGCGAATTACTACGCCACCCTGTACGTGCCCGCCGTGCACCAGCCGACGGCATGGGCGGTGCTGGCGCTGCGCCATGAGCTTAATGACGTGATTACGCGCATTGCCGAACCCAGCGTGGCTCTGGCGCGCCTGGACTGGTGGCAGAGCGAACTGGCGGCGGCCGCGCAAGGCTCGGCACAGCATCCGATTGCACAGGCTCTGGCGCAACATGTCCTGAGCTGTCCAGGTCATGATGCGCTGCTCGATGAAATGCTTACCAGTGCGCACAGTCGCCTGCACCCGATGCCGATCGACCACGCCAGCGATTTTGCGCTACTGAGCTACCGTGCGGACATTGCGCCCTGGATGATTTTGACCGATCCCGATGGGCAGGCAGGGCGGTTGGAGCGCAATTTTGCCCATGCCGTCGGCACGGCGCTGACGTGGTCACGGGTATTGCACTACCTTGGGCGTGATGCGGCACAGGGCGAGGTTTTTATTCCCAAGGAGCGCCTGCGCGCTCATGGTCTGAGTCATACAGACTTTATGCAGCCCCGTACCAACGAGCGTGTGCGCCGTCTGCTGGCGGAGTTGGGTCGGGATACCCGCCAACACATTGATTACGCACGTCGCCTGCTTGCCCCCGCTCAGCAGGGACGGCAGATCATGGCGCTGGTCAGCCTGACTCATGCTGAAGCGCTGTTGGACGCCATGCAGCGCGAAGACTGGAATCTGCTTGAGCTGCGCCCGGAGCTTACGCCGCTGAAAATGTTCTGGTTGGCCTGGCGTACGGCGGGTCAGGCGAGGCGGGGCAAGATCAAATCATCGACCCAACCCAATCCGTGTGACACGACATCATGAATACACCTTCTGCTCCCGTTATCTTGATTACCGGCGCCGCGGGCGGCTTGGGGCGCGCCCTCAGCCTTGCGGCCGCGCAAGACGGTATTCGACTGATCTTGCTTGGACGCAAGCCTGAAGCCTTGATGAGCCTGGCGGATGAAATCGTCGCCGCAGGCGGCGACGAGCCTTTGTTGCATGCCATTGACCTGGCCGGAGCGCAAGCGGAAGACTATCTGCAACTGGCCGAACTGCTGGCACAACACATCACGCAGCTTGATGCCTTGCTGCACCTTGCGGCGGATATTGCCGCGCCTGCGCCGCTGGCGCATGTGGACCCGGTCATCTGGAACCGCGTGCTGCGCGTCAATCTGACGGCGCCTTTTCTTCTGACGCGCGCCTGCCTGCCCCTGTTGCGCAAGGCGCACGGCAAGCTCGTATTCATCGGTGATGACTGCGGCGCAAGCTACCTTGGCGCTTATGGGGTAAGCAAGGCGGCTCTGGCGCTGCAAAGCAGACAATGGGCGGATGAACAGCCCGAACTTAAGGTCGAACTGTTCACGCCGCCCGCCATGCCCACGCCGCTCTATGCGCGCATTTTCCCTGGCCATGCTCCGAAAGGATTGGCGCCTACAGGCGAGGTTGCCCAGACACTCCTAAAACGAATGATGCTTCGGCAGTAACCGATTCCAGAAGCTGTCAAAGTCTCACTGAGCGGTGCATTGTGGTGCGAAAAACGCCTCAAAATGCTCACATGGCGCATTTATGCCGCGCTTTTTCGGCGATTTTTCGCTTGTGCTGCATCCGTTGATTGAGACTTTGAACAGCTTCTCAGATCACCTTGCCGACAGATTCTGCGGCACGTTTGACGTCGAGGAGGATCAGACCAAGTTTCGCCTGCGGCTTGGCGAGCACGGTCAAAACCGCGTCTTCGCCGGCATGGGTCATCAGGATATAGCCCTTGTCGCCCTTGATGAGCACCTGTTCAAGCGCACCGCGCGCCAGCTCCCGCGCGGTGCGGTCGCCCAAGCTTAGCAGGGCGGCGCTCATCGCGCCCACGCGATCCTCATCCATTGTGGATGGGAGCAGGGCGGCCATCATCAAACCGTCGGTGGATACAATGGCCGAAGCCTCAATGTCAGCGGATGAGCCATTAAGTTCGGCCAGAATGGCAGTCAACATATCAGCGCGCATGGCGGTATTCCTCAGTTGCAGGGGGGTAACAGGATGTTGAAAAAGGGCTTTCCTGGCCTTTTTCAACGCGATCAAAGCGGTACACGCCAACATCGTTGCATGGAGCCACGATGGAACGCTTTGCGTTCCCGAAGGGCAGGGCACAGAGATGTGCCCTGCCGCGACGGTCTCCGAAGGTCAATCACTTATCGTTGTTTTGCGTAAGTCCTGATCGTGATTGATCTTCGCGCAAGCCATTCATGGCTTGCCTTAACAGGGTGTTT
>CALKWL010000159.1 GCA_938004235.1 uncultured Gammaproteobacteria bacterium | reverse complement strand
ATGTGCTGCTCGGACGGGCATTGCTCAAGCAGACCGAGTTGCCGGCGGCCGAGGCTGCGTTCAACGAGGCGATCAAGCTGGGCGTCAGTCCGAGCGAAGTTGCTGTGTCGAGAGCTGAGCTGATGCTGATGTTGGGCAGAACCAAGGAGTTGCTGCGGGAAATTCAGCCGACGCAGTTACGGGGGGAGGCTCTTGTTGAAGTGCTCTCCATGCGCGGCACGGCACTTGCTGATCAAGGCGATCAGCGTGAGGCGCTGCGCAGTTTCCAGGCGGCTATCGATGCGGATCCGAAATCAGTTCGCCCTTATCTCTCTCTTGTGCCTGTGCTGCTTCAAGGTGGGGAGGTTACAGACGCCGAAGCGGCGGTCGATAGAGCGATGGCGCTTGAAAAAAACAACGCCTCAATCTGGAATCTTCGCGCCTCGACTCACCATGTGCGTGGAAATCTCTCGGCGGCCTTGGCTGACTACGGCAAGGCGCTTGCCATCGCGCCCGGCCATGTCGACGCGCGTGTGGCGCGGGCTTCACTTCTCGTCGACCTGAGGCGTGATTCAGAAGCAAAAAAAGAGCTGGACTATCTGGCTGAGCATGCGAAAGCAGAGCCGCGCTCGGCCTATTTGCGTGCCGTCGTTGCGGGGCGCTCTGGTGATGCAAAGGCCGTTCATGGGGCGCTCACCGAAGTGACCGGCCTTGTCGATAGTCTGCCGTCGGAATATGTCAATTCTCGTGAGCAGTTACTTATGTTGGGCGCTCTGGCACAGCACGGTCTTGGCGCTAATGGTAAAGCCAAGGCCTATCTTGACGCTCTGTTGTCTCGTTATCCCCGCAACCTGGGCGCACGCAAGTTGCTTGCTAGCATTTATATGGACGAAGGCGATAGCGCAAGGACACTCTCGACAATCGAGCCGGTGCTTCGGGTCATTTCCGATGATGCCCAAGCACTCTTTCTTGCGGGGCGGGCCAATCTTGCCGAAAAGCGCTATCGCAGCGCAACTCAGTACTTGGAGCGGGCAGCGGCGCTCATGTCCAACAATGCTCAAGTGCAGGCTGCTTTGGGTTATAGCCTTATTGGCGGAGGGGATCTTGGAGGAGGGGTTGAGCGATTGGAGCAAGCATTCCAGGCTGATCCACGCAATGGGGCCATAGGCATGGTGTTGGCGTCGTTGTACGTGCGCCAAGGCAAACCAGAGCAAGCTGTGCGGGTTGCTCAGTCGCTGGTGGATAGCGCCGCAGACGATTTGGCCGCGTTGAATTTGCTTGGCGCCGTGCGCGCTGCGTCTGGTGATGTGGCCGGTGCTAGCAGGGCTTACGAGCAAGTCTTGAAGAAAGATCCCGAATTTGTTCCGGCGATGCTAAATCTTGCGCGTATTGAAACGCAGCAAGGCCAGGTGGATGCGTCGCGCGCTCGTCTTACCGCGCTAGCGAACAATCGAAAAAACGACGTTAGAGTGATGTACGAATTGGGCTTGCTGGAGCAACGTAGCGGGAATCTCAGCGTGGCAGTCGAATGGTTTCGGCGAGCTACCGCAAAGGATCCGAATGATCCTCGTGCCGGAATGGCACTTGTTGAGGCTCTGTCCTTGTCTCGACAGCCAGCGCTCGCCTTGAGCGCTGCGAAAGAAATTGGCCTTCGGCATCCGGACGATCTTAATGTTCAAGCGGTGTTGGGGCAGGCTTATTTGGCGGCAGGTGAGCCTGGTGCTGCGCGAATGACCTTCAGGGGGATGACGCGGATTGCCGAATTTGATCCCGACGCGCAGGTCCGTGTTGGACGACTTCAACTGGCAGCAGGCTTTCCGGACGAGGCAGAGTACAACGTCCAGAAGGCGACGACCGCGGTAAAAGACTATCCGCCCGCGCTGGCTCTTGCCATTGAAGTGGCACTGAAAAAAAATGACTCATCAGAAGCGAAGAGTTTGTTGAAGCTGCTGCAAGCCGTTGATTCGACATCTGCGCTTCTTCCCTCGCTTGAGGCGTCGGTGGCGCTTGCTGAGGGGGATCATCGACGTGCCTTGGAACTCTATGGGCGGGCGTATGACCGACAGCCTACGGCCGAGGCCGCGTTAAGCCTCGCCAGAGCCCACGTGCAACTGGGTGCGCTCGTCCAGGCGCGCACAGCACTTGAGCGAGAGCTCAAGCGAGCCTACTCTGGTGTCGTTGCCCGGTTTCTGGTTGGTTTGTTGATGCAGGAGGCGCAGTGGCCGGATGCAGATGTGCAACTCAAAGCACTTTTGAGGCATGACGGTCCAGCGCCAGATGTCCTGAATAATCTGGCATTAGTGCAACTGTCTTCAGGGGATGCAAAAGCCTTGGAAACGGCGGAGCAGGCGCTTCGGCTAGCGCCAAGCGACCCCTTGGTTATCGATACGCTGGGTTGGATCAAGCTGAAAATGGGTCATGTTGATGCCGCGCTGACGCACCTGCGAGATGCCCGCCTGCGCTCGCCAAACAATCCCGAAATTCGCTATCACTTGGCGGAGGCCCTGCATAAGAGTGGCCGTCAGGAGGCGGCCATGGAGGAGTTGCGCGCCGCATTGGGGCTGTCGCAGGATTTTCCGGGGGCGGAAGGGGCAAAACACCTGTTGGAGACACTCTCCCGGTGACTGTCGAAATATCTGACAGAAGTTAATTGTGATGGTAGAGCGTTGGCTTCAAGCAATTGAATTTGCTGCGTTTTTATTTTTGGCATCGTTTTTGCTTTTTCTTCGGCAAGGAATAAGGAGAATTTTATGACCGCACTCAACAAGACTTTGCTTGCCGTAGCTAGCCTGATCATTTGTGCGCAGGCGGGCGCAGCAACTGCAACTTGGTCGATGACGACGGGCTCCAATGTCGGCACCATCGGGACTACTGACTGGGGTAATACACGGCAGTTCACTAATAACGGTGTCACCGTGACCGCAAGCGCGTGGTCGAATACTGGCGGATCAAGTAACACGCTTATTCGAAATGCGTACCTTTCGGTGTATGGTAATAGCGGCCTTGGGGTGATCAACAGAGATGGCGGCACGGGCGCTGGAAAAGATGCCAATGATGTGATCGGCAATGGTACCGAGCATGCGATGGATAACGACGAGCGTTATGACTCGATCATGCTGACCTTTTCCGAGGCGGTGAATCTTACGAGCGTAAGGAATGGTTGGTATTCCAACGACTCCGATCTGTCGATTTTGGCGTTTGTCGGCAGCGGGAGTGCGTCGATAAACGGAAGCACCTATGCCAGTTTGGTCGGTAATGGTTGGAGCAATGTTGCGACCTTGTCCAACCCCGGTACAACCGAAACAAGCACCGGAAATTCGACGACCTATTCCAAGTATTGGTTGGTGGGTGCTTTTAATACCGCTTTTGGGGATAGCGATCCTGGGAATGGTGCGCTGGATTATGTGAAGTTTGCGGGCATTGTTGGTAAAACGTGCACCGGAACAGTTGCTGGCGGGTCTTGCAATCCCGGAAATACAGGTAGCGTTCCCGAACCGGGTTCTTTGGCACTGGCCGGTCTTGGCCTGCTCGGTGTCATCGGACTGCGTCGCCGTCGTAAGTAATCTGGCGATTCAACTCCGTCCTTTGAACGGCGCCTTCGGGCGCCGTCTTTGTTTTTTTGGGGGGGATTGCGGCGATGAGGTTTTTCCGCTCATGCGAGCTTGAGCCATCGGCGCTCACGGAAATCGCTTGGTCGTTGGCCAATCCGAAGCACGGAAGGGGTTGTAGGGTGGTCAGCTTCGCTGCCCACCAGGCGGTGGCTATCGTTGGGCACGATGGTGGGCAGCGAAGCTGACCATCCTGCAAGGTCGCGCTGAAACCGGTTTGAGGCCAGCGGAGAAAAGCTGCGTTATGTCGCGCTATCGGCCTCGCTGGCCTCTTGCTGCTGCAGGCGCCACATCTGCGCATAGGCGCCGTTAGCGGCGAGCAGGGCTTGATGCCGGCCACGCTCGACGATGTGGCCTTGGTCGAGCACCAGGATTTCGTCGGCATGCGCGATGGTGGACAGGCGGTGGGCGATGATCAGCGCGGTGCGGCCGCGCGCGGCGAGGTCGATCTGGGCCTGAATGGCTTTTTCGGTGCGCGAGTCGAGCGCCGAGGTGGCTTCGTCGAAGATCAGGATGGCCGGATCCTTGAGCAGCGCGCGGGCGATGGCGACGCGTTGTTTTTCACCGCCCGAGAGTTTCAGGCCGCGTTCGCCAACACGCGCTTCGTAGCCGTCGGGCAGGCGACCGATGAAGTCGGTGAGTTGGGCGGCCGCCGCGGCGGTGTCGATCAGGCCGTCGGCGGCGTCGGGGCGGCCGTACTGGATGTTGTAGCGCAGCGTGTCGTTGAACAGCACGGTGT
>CALKWL010000158.1 GCA_938004235.1 uncultured Gammaproteobacteria bacterium | reverse complement strand
TAGTCGATATAGACCGCATCGAACATTACCCCTTTGGCCTTGTAATGCTGAATGAGCCGACGGAGTTCTCTTGGCGTCCACGAGCCTGACGGGAACTCATGAATCTTGAAGTCACCACGAGTCTGACTGCCACCAAGCGCGACAACCGCCTGCTCTACGTTTTCCGGGTGAATCTGAAGCTCGCCAAACATCGTCTTTGAGATTGCCGCGTCGGCTCTTGCGGCCATAATCTCCTTGGATACTTCAAGTGTGACGTACAGCACGTTGAAACCGGCCGCAACTGCATAGATTGCCGAGTTGATCAACGCGGTCGTCTTGCCCGTCTTCGCGCCGCCCATCCAGATGCTGAGTTCACTGCGACCCCACCCTTTGTGGTACAGCAGTTCATCGATGGCCTTGATGCCTGTCGTGACTCCAGACGGCTGAATCTTCCCGTCGCGCTGATCACAGCGAATTGCGGTACGCGAACCAATCTCCGCGAAGAAATCGTACTCGGTTGCAGTCATTGCGCCGACCGTAAGCGCCTTCTTAATTGACGCCTCGATGGCACTGAAGTCTCGCTTCTCAAGATAATCAACCGACTTCATAATGGCGTTGCCAAGCGCCTGGTGTTGCGCGAACGCCGACACCTGATCCACCACATAGTCGCGACCAGAAAGGTCTGCCTTGATCAGCTGACTTAGCTTAGAAACAACTTCCGCCTTCATGTCGGAGCGGATGCGGTTGGCCGCAACTTCATCCTTGACCAGTTTCACCAGTACCGTGTTATCTGGGCATTGGCGATACTTCGCGAAGTATTTCTGCGCGATGTTGACCAGTGTGGCCTCAGTTACATTCTCGAAATGCTCAGGGCTGACCAAACCATCGACGCGCTCATTAAACGTGGCGTCACGAAGAGACAACGCTGCGATCTTCGTCTGAAACGCGGCGTCAAATTCGAATGGCTGAACGGGATCAGGGGCGACTGACTGCTGACCGCTGAGCATTGCGCCGATATCTTGCGCCAGCGACTCTTCAGTTGCGCTCATGAAATCTCCGACTCGTAAGCCTTGCGCATGCTAGAAATGTCATGCTTGAAAACAACGAAAGGCTCGTCATACTCTGGAGTTAAGAGCCTCAAGTGTCGCTGTCGAACGATTACCGCGTACTTGTCGAAATCAACCAGCTTGCAAATCAAATCACCCCCGACATGCGCTTTCCGTATCGCTATGTCTTGCCCCTTCATTTCGTCCAGCCAAGCCTCATGCCCAACCAACTTCCGCTTGCGCGGACGCTTGTCGCCATTCAGATGCAGGGTTTTCTTTCGACCGTCGTGCATTTCACCTCCGTCGTGTCACTACTGACTTATTTAGTTTAAGAAAAGATTAGCCGCTCGCGCAACCAGTTCTGATCCGAATCGATCAATCGCTTTCTGCTCTGGTAGCACTTGCAGCTTGAAGATCATTGTAGCAAGAGAGAACTGGGGGTGGATTCGTGCAGCAGCTTCTCCCAGCAGGTATTCGTGATACGCGTCTTGGTGCTCAAGGCCGGCGTACTCAGCGTTGGTGTAAGTCTTGTGCTTGGCGTAGACAACGTTAGCCTTGCGCTCCCGCAACCATGCCGTTGCGGCCATAGTCACGTACTCAGCCTTAGACATGCTGGTTGGCGTTGGAAGACGCTTCCAGTTCTTCGACCCGGTTTCGCGCATGATCGACCGACAGTACAGGTCGTAGGGCATACACAGCCGGTCTGCCGCCTGCCTGGCCGACCAGATTGAATTAAGGAAAGCCTTGTTTCCGGTGAAGATATCTTCCTTCGTCCCTTTGGGGAACTTGTACCCCAGCTTCATCACTTCGTCAGACAGCTCACGGCGCTGTTTAAGCGACTTTAGAGCTACATACTGCTCGTCATCCACCCACGTATAGAAATCGTCTCTACGACGCATTTCAGCGCGGTAGGCGGCGATGTATTCCTGATTGAAGAGTTGCGTAGCCTTAGCGGGGTCGAGAAGGCGGTAGTCGAACCACCTGGATGATCTAAGTTCGCCATCGTTCTTTAGCAGGGATATGCCCACCTTAGAGATGACGTAATCGAACCAGTCGGAGTCTGAGATGGCACCGTCACAGCAGCGGCCCCTACCCTTTCTGGCTTTCGGGCGTAATACGGCGAAGAGCGCGTCAGACGCGTTTGGAAACCACATAACCCCTCTCACAACTTACACTTTGGACGATGTTACTCAGTCCTGAGTGAAGTTGCAAGAGGGATTCAGTTACTATGCGTAGGCGAGCAGCGCTTCCCTAACGAAGCCCGAGCGTACACAGTCGCCCATGGTGAACTCGCAGATGCCGACGTACTTCGAATTCCTGAAGCGCTGCATGGCGTCCTCCAGCCCGCTTTTCTCTTCGAAGTCCTTTTGACTCATATCGCCATTGACTATCACCTTGCAGTTCTGACCGATACGAGTCAGGAACATCTTCATCTGACCGGGGGTGCTGTTCTGCGCCTCATCCAAGAGAACCCACGTATCGTTGAAAGTATGCCCGCGCATGAAGGCAAGCGGCATTAGCTCAATTGTGCCACGCTTGATCATGTACTCAACAGTGCTTCTGCCCAGGCGCTCTTCAAGGGCGCGTTTGACCGGGGCAATGTACGGATCATACTTTTCATTCATGTCGCCCGGCAGAAACCCAAGCGACTCTTCCGCCTCGACCGCCGGCCTGGTCAGCACAATCCGTTCAATTTCCTTGCTTGTGAGAGCCTCAGCTGCCATTGCTGCGGCGATATAGGTCTTTCCTGTCCCTGCCGGCCCAAGGCCGAAGGTGACCTGTTTGGACTTGATGGTAAGAATGTAGTGACCTTGAGCTTCGTTCTTAGCCTCAAGCGGACGACCGTCCTTTGCCTGCTGCTGCATATTGTCCGTCAGTGCCTTTGTTTGTTCAATGAGGTCAATGTGTTTGCGATGTTGTCTGTCTGATTTCTCAAGTTTTCTAAGTCGGCGTCGCTCAGCCTTGCTTAGATGCTCATATCCACTCATTACTACCCCTTATAAAAGCGTCAGGTGTTAGATAGACAATTTTATCGCACCGCAACAATCCGCTGTAGTTGTATTAGCTTAAGGGTCGATCTCAATCGAGCGCTCGCAATGATTCTCATCAAACAGGTGAAGTATTTTGCAAATCCACCTGCATAGTTTACATTTGCCTAACTTTACGTTCTTGCCGAACACGCTAGATAGCGTTTCGTCAGCGTTACCAAACTTATACCCACCCTCTTCTACGAAGAGATTCATAAGCGGCATAAGGAGAGCATTTGCCGTGTTATCCAGCGCCACCAGGACGTTGAACAAATATGTCTGCAAATAACGGAGCGCCGTCATGATAGCGCACCTTCAACCTCTATCTCGACAATCTCTGATCTCAATTTACGAGTTTCGCCGAAATACACGATTGCCTGCAATTTGTATACGCCAGTATTCGGAAAGTCACCGTCTACTGTACGATACGTCACCTCGCCGGTTGATTCGTTCGTAATTTGTGCAGCCTTCTCAGCGCCTTGGCGCTGCCGATTACCACTTGGCGGAGGCTGGATAAAAACACTCGCGCCTGTTGCTCCTGTAAGTGCAACGGTCATCTTAAACACCAGGTCAACACCATATGAATCAGTAAACATCAACAACCCCCTTGTTCATTTTCCCTAAGTAGGCGCACCTTAAACGTAATCTGTGCGCCTAATCCGGCGTCCAATTTCACATCAAATCGCTCAAGTGCTGCATTTACGTGAAACACTTGCTCGCTTCCGACCAAGAATGTCTGCGACTGAACGCCATTTGTCATTGTGGGATTAGTCATTAACAACTTAACCTTTTTCTGAACAGAATCGCCAAGTTTCGCGGCTATACATACCAGATCATCAAGCTCAACCTCTATGTAGACTGGCGCTTGCCCTGACTGCTCTATCGTAATAGAGACGCAGATAACCCCTAATGACGCTATCCCAAGCGCCTTGTTGCCGCACTGCGTTCCAAGCGAGGCCATCCCAATGGCCGACATTGCTATTGCCTCGTCTGAGTAATGCTACCGCCGGCCTCAGACGCATTCACGTCGATATCACCGACATCGAAGCTGCCGTCCGGGTGATGCACGACAGGGTTACCCGGGTCGAGGCCAAGGCGCTGCCATGCCTCAGTGATCTTCGACAGATAGCCATTGGCCTCAAATTTTTGTAATACCGCATCGGCGATCGCATCGATGTCCGCTTGGGTGAGCGACAGCACTCCAATAGTGCGACCTGTGATTTCTGCGACCACAACATCAAGGTTGGCCGTAATCGCGCCGACCTGGCCCCGTCACGTTGAACGAATAGGTATTGGTCACACCAGTTGTCAGACTGGATGCTATCTGGGTGTTGCTCGGTGCAGTCAGGGCGCAGTCAGGGCGCTGGGGTAGACGACGATGTAGAGTGTATCGGCCATTAGCTTAGCCTAG
>CALKWL010000157.1 GCA_938004235.1 uncultured Gammaproteobacteria bacterium | reverse complement strand
CAGCCTGTCGGACTTGAGCGGCTTTTGCAGCCAGATCGTCTCAAGTCCGACAGGCCGCTAGGTTTTGCTGCGGATGTCGATGGTTCGCGGCATGTTCCCCTTAAAGCATTAAAGAGTTCGAGATGATAGGTAAGCTGTTCAGCAAGGTCTTTGGTAGCCGTAACGATCGCACTTTACGCCGTTTGCGCAAGCAGGTCGTGGCGATCAATGCTCTGGAGCCTGCCATGCAGGCGCTGTCGATGGACGAGCTTGCGGCCAAAACGCTGGAGTTCCGCGCGCGCCTGGCAGAGGGTGTTGCACTTGATGATTTGCTGGTCGAGGCCTTCGCAGTGTGCCGTGAAGCCAGCTCCCGCGTTTTAGGCATGCGTCATTTTGATGTGCAGCTGCTTGGCGGCATGGTGCTGCATCAGGGAAAAATCAGTGAAATGCGCACCGGCGAGGGCAAGACCCTGGTGGCAACGCTGGCGGCTTATCTGAATGCGCTGCCGGGGCAGGGCGTGCATGTGGTCACGGTCAATGACTACCTGGCGCGGCGCGACGCCGAGGCGATGGGGCGCCTGTATGGGGCCTTGGGTTTGACCGTGGGTGTGGTTGTGCCCGGCATGGACAACGCAGCGAAGCGGGATGCCTACCACTGCGACATTACCTACGCGACCAACAATGAACTTGGCTTTGACTACCTGCGCGACAACATGGCCTTCAGTCTGGATGACGTCATGCAGCGTCCGCTTAATTTCGCCATCGTGGATGAGGTGGACTCCATCCTGATTGACGAGGCGCGTACGCCGTTGATTATTTCCGGTCCGGCTGCCGACAGCTCCGAGTTGTATCACGCCATCAACGGCATGATTCCGGAGTTCAAGCGTCAGCTGCGCGAGGAACCCAAGGACGGTGAGGAGCCGCTGACCGATGAAGAGCGCGGCGATTTCACCGTGGACGAAAAACAGAAGCAGATTTTCCTGACCGAGCAGGGGCATGAGAAGGCTGAAAACCTGCTGCGCCAGATGGGGCTGTTGCCTGAGGACGAAAGCCTTTATGACGCGAAGAACATCATGCTGGTGCACCACGTCGGCGCCGCGCTGCGCGCCCATGCCATCTATCGCCGCAATGTCGAATACATCGTGCGTGACCAGCAGGTGGTGATTGTCGATGAATTTACCGGACGTACCCTCACGGGGCGGCGTTGGTCGGAAGGTCTGCACCAGGCCATCGAGGCCAAGGAGGGCGTGCCGATTCAGCCGGAAAACCAGACATTGGCCTCGATCACTTTCCAGAACTATTTCCGCATTTACAAAAAACTGGCGGGCATGACCGGTACGGCGGACACCGAAGCGCCGGAGTTCCACCAGATCTACTCCCTTGAAGTGGTGATTGTGCCGACCAACAAGCCGGTGACGCGTATCGATCATGGCGACCTGGTTTATCTCACCGCCGAGGAAAAATTCGAGGCGATTCTGCGCGATGTTACCGATTGCCAGTCACGCGGTCAGCCGGTGCTGGTGGGCACGGCGTCGATCGACGTGTCCGAGCTGCTGGCTGAGCGCTTCAACAAAGCGGGCATCAAGCACAACGTGCTCAACGCCAAGCAGCATGAACGCGAAGCCGAGATCATCGCCGATGCCGGACGTCCCGGCGCGGTGACCATCGCCACCAATATGGCTGGGCGCGGCACGGACATCGTGCTGGGCGGCAATCTTGAAATGGAACTGCATGGTTTGGGGCATATTGATGCAGAAACCGAATCCAGGACACGCGCTGCCTGGCAGGAGCGTCACGACCGGGTGCTGGCGGCTGGGGGCTTGCATGTGATCGGCTCCGAGCGTCACGAGTCGCGTCGTATCGACAACCAGTTGCGCGGTCGCTCCGGACGTCAGGGGGATGCCGGCTCAACGCGCTTCTACCTGTCGCTGGAAGATAACCTGATGCGGATTTTCGCCTCGGATCGCGTGTCCGGCTTGATGAAGAAGCTTGGAATGCAGCCGGGCGAGGCGATTGAGCATCCTTGGGTGAACAAGGCGATTGAAAACGCGCAGCGCAAGGTGGAAGGGCATAACTTCGGCATTCGTAAAAACCTGCTCGAATACGACGATGTGGCCAACGACCAGCGCAAGGTGGTGTACAGCCAGCGTCTACAGTTGATGCAGAGCGAGGATATCAGCGAAGCGGTCACTGCCATGCGCGAGGACGTGATTGCGACGGCCTTTACGCGTTTCGTGCCTACGGGCAGTCTCGAAGAGCTGTGGGATATTCCTGGTCTGAGCCAGCATCTGGCGGAGGAATTTGGCCTGACGTTGCCCATTCAGCAATGGCTGGATGAGGATAGCGAGCTGAACGAAGACAGCTTGCTTGATCGCGTACAGCAGGCTTTCGCTGAAGATTACGCCAACAAGGAGCTTCTGGTGGGCGCGGAGGGGATGCGTCGCTTTGAGAAGAGCGTGATGCTGCAAGTGCTGGATCATTTGTGGAAAGAGCACCTAGCAGCGATGGATTACCTGCGTCAAGGGATCGGTCTGCGCGGTTATGCGCAAAAGAACCCGACCCAGGAGTACAAGCGCGAAGCCTTCGAAATGTTCACGGCCATGCTCGACAAGATGCAGAACGACATCGTGCAGGTGCTGTGTCGTGTGCAGGTGCAGCAGCCTGAAGCCCTGGCCGCGTTTGAAGAGCCGCCGGAAATGCCCCCGATGGAAATGCAGCATGAGTCGGCCACAGCCTGGGGCGATGACGAGGTGGTGGATGCCACGTTTGATGCTTCTGGCGCCGAGTCTGCGACCAAGGAGCCTTTTGTACGCGAGGAGCCGAAGCTTGGGCGCAATGATCCATGCTGGTGCGGTTCGGGTAAGAAATACAAGCATTGCCATGGCAAGCTGAGCTGATTTGGGGCGTCTGCGCCCAAGGCGCGGATTTGGATTTCTTTCTCCCCTTTTTGATGCCGCCGTGAACTGACCTGTGGAGGCCGGGTAAAATCGCCATGGATGGCGCAGCACGGATTTGGATTTCGTCCCCCGTGTGGGGTCGCCGTGAACGTAGTGCCGTAGGTGAGGTAAACAGGCCATGGATGGCCTGTTTAGTCCCGTCGCAACATGGATGTTGCGTC
>CALKWL010000156.1 GCA_938004235.1 uncultured Gammaproteobacteria bacterium | reverse complement strand
CCCATAGTTTCATCACGTCACCTAATGATTGTATGGTGTTCGTGTTACACGTACACCCCATTTTACCGCACGGCCGTTTCCAATCAAAGCGATGCGGGTAGCGGCAGGGTGGGGGAGTGGTGGCTATCAATCAGCGTCATGAGGTCCACCGTTTCGATTTCTGGGAGGACAATCTCACCATCTATCACATTGCTGTCATGCGCATGAAACGCCACTCCATTCTCATTGCCGCCAACCAAAAGAACCCCCACTGTCGGGAACACCTTGCGCATGAAGATGGACGCCAGTATTCCCGCAACCTCATCGCTGGGGAATATCGGCTTGGTTAACGAGAACAAAAAACCGCTGCCAGCCACATACCCACCAGCAACTTGCACATCAACCCTGCACCCCTTGAACACGGCATCAATTGCTGCGCTCATTCCCTCCAACATTTCCTTCATAACAAAACTCCTGCGATGCGATTCGTAGAAACACGCCCAAAATCAAAAGAAAAAAACATCGTGCGATACTGCGACACTTGCGATTTTCCAGAGTACGCAGTCATCACACTACTCCCCCGCACGACCAAGCAGCATCCTGGCCGTATCGCAACTCATAAAGTCGCGGCGGAAGCGCAAAGCGGGCTTCACACGCTCATCAAGGAACTGACCGGACGGCCGTTGCCCATCAGCTAAGCCGCCCAGAAAACGCCCCACATCATTCAGAGAGCGCATTTCGGCAATAACAGCACTCAGTGATTCGGCATCCACAGCCACAGCCAAATCCAACGTCTCTGGCAGTTGTAGAGCTGGCGGCAGTTGCCCGTCAGCGACGGCATACTGTCCGGGAGTCACCTCAATTGCTTCCAGCAAGGCATCAGGTAAACGTGATGAGGGAACGTGCCGCGCACCGAAGAAGTTCGCCACGTCCAGCGGAGAGGGGAAGAACCCGGCGCCGCGCGTCACCTGACCCATGACATTGGCCACAAAGTGTCCGGTGGGCAATCCCACACTGCCATCAGGGAACCCACGCGCATTGCCCAAAATCTTGCGGCTGGCGTCGGCATTCTTCATGCCGAATGCTACCCGCGCCATCTGATCGCGCACCGTCATGCCACGATTGCCCAAAGCGCGGGCGGTGGGATCGGTGAAGGTCATAGCCACGAAAATGCCAAACTTCCGCGCCTCGCTTGTCAACGCGGCCAGGTTGCTCCACATGGCTGCAGCACTGGCACGATCAATATCCCTAGCCGCATCTGCAATTGCCAGAAATTCGTCAATGGCAACCAGGATTTCCCCGGATTCGCCAGCATGAGGCGGCAGTAGATACCAGCTTGCCACACCATACCGTGCCAGCACACCATCACGTCTATCCATCTCGCGCACCAGCGCATCCAGCATACGCGCCAGGTGCAACGGCCGTTCGTCACGTCCAACATGTGGAACAACTGTAATGTTTGGTTTACCCTCAATCGGGACAAAGTCGGCTCCACGTCCGTTTAGTACAATCGCGTGGACGCCCAGCCCGGCCATGCCCACCACATAGGGGATGAGGCCAGACGAGGTTTTTCCGGTTCCTGTTGTTCCGGCAATCAACAAATGAGGTTCCTTGTTGCGGTCAATAAAAATAGGTTGCCCGGTTGCGTCAACCCCAATAGGCAATCGGATGGGGTCGCTCCAATTCACAAATGCGCCCCAGCGCGGTGTAGCAGGAGCGGGTAGGGCGGGAAGTTCGGTGACCAATTCTCCGTCCAACACATCACCACCAATGCCAGGTTGCCGCGTGTATGCGCCAGTCGTCAACAGATATTCACGGCCGTTTGCCATAGCCACCTGCACCGGAGGAGTGATAGAGATGCGGTAGAGGAAGAGGCCAAACGCAACCAGGCCAATAAAAGCGCCAGAAACCACAAGGATGACGGGTATCATGCGGTTCCAATTGGCCTGCCGCTTGATTTGTAACAACTCGGTCGTGCGCTCGTTAGCCAGACGTTGCGCTTCGGCCGTCGCCACCATACGCACATTGTCAGCACGCAGAGATTGAGCCGTCGCCGTCGCGTCGGCTTGTAGCGCCTGCGCCGTTGCCATGCCAGAAAGGTAGACGGCCGTTGCCTGGAAGCTCAGGGAATCGGCTGTAGCGCGGTATGCAGCTTGCTCCGCAGCAAGCGTATCGGCACGGGCCTGCTCGGTGGCCTGGGCAACGGCCGTTTGCTGTGCTACTACCTGCGCGGTGGCAGCCTGTTCAGCGGCAATTGTGGCCTGTGCATCTTCTGCCATCCGTGCGGCCGTTGTAGCCTGCGCCGCCGCACCTGGTGCAGCAAATTGCGCAGACGGAGATGGAGGTGAGTAGACGGCCGTGCCAGGAGTGGCACAGCCGCCTACTACCAACAGGAGGAGGAAGCAAAGTGCTAATCTATTCATACCCAATCACTCTCACTCTCGCGGGGTGGCGGCAACTGCGGTTGCTGTGGCTGATGGGGTGGGGGGAGTTGCCATCCAGAATGTACCCAGGGGGTTTGCGGATTCTGCGGGGGCCTCTGCCGCGCACGGCCACTCTTGAAGGCACGTATGGTTTTGGACAGATTGCCAAGCAGCGGCGTGGCTACCAATGCCATAGCCAATAAAACAACGACCAGACCCATACCCCACATAGCAGCCGGTGCATGGCTGGCTGATTCGGCCGTAACCGGGGGTGTCTGCCTGCTAACCATGATCTCCTCAAAGGCGGTCATTTCGGCTGCGGGCTGCTCTGCACGGCCGCTAGTCCACGCTGCTACAAAAACAAATAGCACAGCAATAAATAAGATAGGAAGATAATTTCGCCCTCGTCTCATACAACATTCCTCTCAAAACAAAAAGCGCACACCCGTTCCATTGCCGGGTGTGCGCCTGTACGAGTAAACTTCGTTTACCCGATGCCGGTGGGCTTGGCGGCTGTACCGGCGTTTGGTAGGCCGTGTATGGTGCTACCAACACCACACACGGCCGTTTTTGTTCTATGTGCTAATTCTGTACCTTTTTCTCTCGCTCCTCTATAACCCTCAGCATTTCAGCAACGGCCGTTGCTACGGCCTCCATCATTGTGATGTCCATTTTTGCGGCAAGCAGGCGGATCAACTTCCGTGTGTTTCTTGTTACCTTCACGCGTACAAATTCCTCGTTGTTTCCGCTCATGACGGCATGGTATCACAAGTGATATATATACGTCAATCGTTTGCGCATCATCGCGGAAGGAAAAGTGCGAATTCCCAAAACAAGAACAGCCAGGATTGTCCGGGCTGTTCAAGGAAGAGGAAGAAGAGGTGGGGTGGGGGGAGAGAAAAACGAATCAGGCGATGCCGTCCATTGTCTGGCACATCGCCTCGATCAGGCGTTCCAGTTCGGCGGC
The DNA here is from genome assembly GCA_938004235.1 of uncultured Gammaproteobacteria bacterium. Lineage (GTDB taxonomy): Bacteria > Pseudomonadota > Gammaproteobacteria > Halothiobacillales > Halothiobacillaceae > Thiofaba. Next base: position 1,541 of record CALKWL010000156.1, on the reverse strand, counting down.
AACGGCCGTGCCGTCCGCCGCGTTCACCTCCTGCCATGAAATCATGGTCTGCGCCAGCAGGCGCAGGTCAGCAATAGAGAAGAGGGGCATTCGCTCCAACCGATAGGTCAACTCGCTCAGTTTGTCCGCAATCGTTTCTGCCATCACGTCACCTCAAACGGCCAATCCGTGTCTCTCGCCAGGTCTGCCACACGCGCCGCGCCGCGATACACAGCGCCCTCAAAGAACGCTTCGCCATCATGCACCTCTGCCACCGTTACGGTTGGCATCCGGTTCTCAATGTGACGGATTACGGCAATGCCTTGCTGCCAGTTCTGCTTACGGCTTTTTCCGGGTACACGGCCGTCAATGTGGCAGGCGCACCCAGGGCAAATAGCATGGATGAACTGTGGCCCGTAACGACCGTGTACGGTTCGTGTAGCTCTCTCGTGGCGGTGGATGTGACCATGCACCAACGTCACATGCTCGTCCTTCACCTCTGCGGCAGTCGTTGCCCCAGAACCACCGCGCACCACGTCGCCATGTGTCACTTTGCAAACATCACTCAACCAGTAATCGGCATCCGGGTAACCGCCAATATATTGAATATTCAGCTTGTGCAATGCCAGCAAGCGGGGGAGGGACATTGCCGGTGGCAGCTTCATCTCATCTGCTGGCCGCAACTGATACACCTGATTCAAATGCACCATGAGAGCGATGGGCATTCGTGCATCATGATTTCCTTCCAGCACCACAATTTCCGCACCAGGTACGGCCGAGCGATACTGCGCTAGCCACCAGTTAGCCTCTAGCACGGCCGGTTGAGTGATGTGGTAGAACTCCGGTGAGCGCACAAACTTGTCAGACCAGTCCGGCAAGTCAAGGGTATCCCCGCCAAAAATAATGCGCTGCGGCCGCAGCGCCAACGTCATTTGTAAGCCAATATCCAGCAAGCGCCGGTCATGAAAGGGCAGTAATTCACCACTCTTTTGATTGCGCAAGTAGCCAAAATGAGGGTCAGTGATAAATAGTGTTGTCTCATATCCATGATGGACTTTACCCGGCATTCTTCTCCGAAGAGGACGGGAACGAATATTCACGGGTTGCACTTGCGGTTGTAGGGGTTGCAACTGCTTTCTCAGCAGTTTCGCCGTCACCTGGTGGTTGATCACCGTCCACGGCCGTTCATTGGCACTATCCCATCCACTTGTGGGCCAGGAGTTTGGCCGTCCCTCCCTGATTTCCCATTCATCTGGGTCTACGCCCATCGCCTGCAAAAACGATGCGACGGACGGATAACCGGCTTCCCAAGAACCTTCTGCAATCAGTCGTAAATAATTTCCAGACTGCTCTTTTACGACACGAACATTGGCGTCAGTCGTTGGTGCAGCCATAAGTTAACAATGCTCCTTAGACGGCCGTCTCCGCTACGCGGGTAGGGGGAACCATCATGTTTCCATGTTTCCGAAGTTTCATACTTAAGCTAATCTGCATTAGCATAAGTCTACTCTTCTCTCAGGTGGGGGAGTTTCAACGAGGGGCATTACCGAAACATCGAGGTA
>CALKWL010000155.1 GCA_938004235.1 uncultured Gammaproteobacteria bacterium | reverse complement strand
CGCCGTTCCGGTGCGCGTGGCGCGCCCCGGGCAGCGCGGCATCGTGCGTGGAGCAGGATCGCCGGACGAGCTGGAGTTTCAGCACTTTCCCAAGCAGGCCGATGTCATCGTCGGCGATGTTCTGCTGCCCTCCGGCCTGGGCGGAGGTTTTCCCGAGTGCTTTCCGTTAGCTTCGGTGACGCATATATCCTCCGAACAAAGCGGCGCCTTCGCCGATATTCGCGCCCGCCCGATGGCTGAACTGCATGACGTGCGCGATATGGTTCTGGTATGGATGCGCGAGTCTGAAGCAGCTCCACCGACGCTGTCTGAACGAGGGGCATCATCCGACAAACTGGCGCCAAACGCCGCTCCGCCGCCTTCAGCAGCTCAAAACGCTGTAGAAAAGCTAAAAACGCCTCCCGCACATGCACAATAACCTTGGATTGTGGTCGCTGGTCATCGCCAGTCTTCTGCTGGGTCTGCTGCTTGAGCTCCTTCCCCTGCCCGCAACCTTTGCAGACTGGCGAGCCCCCTGGCTTTTGGTCGTCGTGGCGTTCTGGGGAGTGCATCTCCCTGTGGTCGGCGGAATAGGCCTGGCCTGGATGAGCGGACTGCTCCTCGATGCCGCCTGCGCCACGCCGCTCGGTTCTCACGCGCTGGTATTTACTCTGGCCAGCGCCTTGACGCTGGCGGCTCGTCGTCTGCTCCTGGCGTTCTCAATTCTGCAACAGGCATTATGGGTCGCGCTTCTGTCCATGATGCAGCAGGGGATATTGTTGCTGATCGCCCCCATGGGGAGCGGGGCGGCACAGCCCTTTTGGCAAGCCGGCCTTAGCGCCGCCCTGTTCTGGATGCTGCTGCATGGATTGCTTTATCACTGGACACAGCCGCGCATCGCTGTGGACTAGCCGATGCAGGCAGGTGCTGCTCAGAGCGCGGGGCGAGGGAATCTTGTAGGTGCGAATGAATTGGCGCCTACGTGTTGATTTTCTCGACGCTCGTCCAGTCGCAAGGATCGTAGACAGTTCCTTAGCCCAGCAACATCAGCGCCCAGATCATAGCGGTCATGACCAGGGTCAGCATGACAGCCGCTGAGCCCATGTCTTTGGCGCGTCCTGAGAGCTTGTGCGGTTCGCCGCCAAAGCGATCCACCGTGTTTTCGATGCCGGTATTGAGGAGCTCAACCACCAACACCATGAGCAGACTTCCAAGCATCAGGGCGCGCTCGATGTTGTTGTCTCCCTGCCAGATCGCAATCGGCGCGAGCACGACAGCCAGCCACATTTCCTGGCGAAAGGCGGCTTCCTTGCGGTAGCAGGTCGTCAAGCCCTGCCAAGAGTATTTAGCCGCGAGAATGATGCGGCGAATTCCGGTATTTTCAGAGGCCATTGCGTGATTTACTCGCTCGCAAAGTCCTTGTAGGCATCGGCATCCATCAGCGTGTCCAGCGCGTCGTTGACGCGCACCCGCACCAGCCAGCCTTCGCCGAACGCATCTTCATTCACGCGCTCGGGCTGATCGACGAGCTCCTCGTTAACCGCTTCAACGGTCATGGCAAAAGGCGCGAGCACATCCCAGGCCGACTTCACCGATTCGAGGGTGACAAGGGTGTCGCCTTCATCCATATGCGCGCCCACTTCGGGAAACTGGATAAAGACCAGATCACCAAGCAAGGATTGACCATATTCGGTCACGCCCAGCGTGACCAAACCATCATCATCCCGGCGCAACCACGCATGACTGTCGGTAAAGGCCAGGTTTTCGGGAAATCCGCTCATTACTCACCCTCCACTGGGGTCGGTTCTGTTATTGGGAAGGGCATGATGCCATACAAACAAAGCTCGAATGTGACAAAAAAACTGTCGTTGAAGCCGAGTCATATCACCTAATTCGAGCAAAAAAATCTGCGTGATTTCACACAACACACAAGCACAAAACCTTTTTTATAAATAAATTCGATGCCTTGTGTTTCATTGTTTATATAGAATGCCAGGCCAGTATTTTTCGATATTCATACAAGGAGAACGCTCATGCCCATCCATCACCCTGCCCCGCATCCATTTTTCCGTTTGAGTCTTTTGACGGCGGCCATGCTTGGCGCAGCGTGCGGCGTATCCGTGGCGGATGAACTGGAGCCGATCACTGTGCAGGACGGCGTTCTGATCGAATCGCCCAATGTGGATGAAATCATTCCCGCTGAGCGCAATGCGCCGATTGCCATCGATGCGGCGGAAGCCTTGCTGGATGTTCCGGGCGTATCGGCCAGCCGCATGAGCCAGCATGGTCTGGACATTCTGGTGCGCGGCCAGAGCGCCACCCAGCTGAATGTATTGCTGGATGGCGGGTACATCCACGGTGGCTGCCCGAATCGCATGGATCCGCCGACCAGTTTCGCCTTCCTCCCGTCTTACGACCGCGTTGTGGTGCAAAAAGGCGTGCAGAGCGTGGTGAACGGCTTGGGCGGAAGCGGCGGCACGATTCTGTTCGAACGCAATACGGCGGCCAAGGCGGCCAAGGAAGGTATTCAGGGCTCAGCTGGAATTTCCGGCGCAACCAATGGTTCGAGCGGCTCGGCGTATGCTGACGGCCTGTTCAGTAATGGTTCGGCCTATTTGCGCGCCTATGGCGCCTATCAGGATGCGAATAACTATGAAGATGGCGACGGCAACACCGTACCTTCAGCCACCACCAAAACCTCAGGCGGCGCGGCGCTGGGTTATCGCCTTGATGCCCAGGCCGGATTGGAGCTGAACGTGGACATGGTGCGCGCCGATAATACGCTGTATGCCGGCGCTGACATGGATGCCCCTAAGGACGACATGAACACCTATCGCTTCAAATTCTGGGATCAGAACATCGATGGTGCAGTCAGCGGGGTGAAGTTTGAAGCCTGGCGAAGCGATGTCGATCACCTGATGGATAACTACTCACTGCGCGTGCCCCCGGCAAGCAAAGCCATGTATCGCTCGGCGCCCTCCGACGTTACGACCCAGGGGATGCGCCTGACCTTAAGCTCGACCCCGCTGAGCGCGCTCAAGCTGAATTATGGCCTGGATTACCAGAACGTAAGCCGCCAGGGCTCGGTTGTCAGTCCCTACAGCGCCATGCCGACCACGGCGTTATTCTGGCTGTGGCCGGATGCTGAATTTTCCAGCGTAGGCGGCTTTGTCGAGGGCGAGTACAGTGTGTCCGCCATCCAGCGTATCAAGGCTGGACTGCGCGTTGACGGCGTCACCTCCAGTGTGGACGGCTCCTTGAAAGGCAGTATCGCCACCAGCCCGATGGTTCCCGCCGCGCTGCGCAGCGCGGCGCTGGAGGATCAGGACAATACCGCCGTCGGCGGCCTGCTGCGCTATGAGCATGACCTGGACAAAGGCTTGACCGCTTTCGCAGGCATCAGCCGCAGCGTGCGCCAGCCGGACGCCACCGAGCGCTACGTGCTCAAAGCCTCGCCCACCGGTATTGCCTGGGTGGGCAATCCGTCGCTTGATCCAGAAACCCACCACCAGATCGATTTCGGCTTGAGCGGCCAATACAGCGCCATGAAGCTGCAATGGGATGCCGTGCTGTTCTACGACAATGTCAGTGACTTTGTACTGCGCGACACCAATCGCGGCGCGATTGCCGGGGTGAGTCCAACAGCCACGATTTACCGCAATGTCGATGCCACCCTGTGGGGCGGCGAGCTTTCCGGCCAGTGGATGTTCACGCAGGGCTGGATGGCCTACGGCTCGCTGGCCTATGTGCAGGCGGAAAACACTACGGATGACCGCAATATCGCGCAGATTCCTCCCCTTAATGGGCGCGTCGGGCTGGAATACATGCAAAGCGACTGGAGCGCAGGCGGACGCGTGCGCTTCGCTGCCAAACAGGATCGCATCGACACTCTCAGCGGTCTGGATACCATCGAAACTCCCGGGTACGGCGTGGTTGATCTGTACGGCAGTTACAACATCACCCAAACCACCGTGCTCAAGGCCGGCATCGATAACCTGTTCGATGAACTCTATGCTGAGCATGTCAACCGCGCCTACGCCGGAATTTTCGGCAACCCGCAGGATCGGATTTACGAGCCGGGCATTTCGCTCTGGGCGCGTATCGATACCACGTTCTGATTTTCACCCCCCCCAAGGAGTTCGCCATGAAGTTATCGCACGTCTTTCCCATCTCAGCCCTGGCTCTGGGCTGCGCCCTGATGATGTCTCCGCTGCACGCCGAACCAGTCGTCCAGCTCGCAAGCCCGGTGATCGAACTGGTGCCAATCGTCAAGCAACAGGGCGATGCTCTTGGCCTTAACGCCGAGCAAAAAGCCAAGTTGGATGCGTGGATGAAAGAAGCCCCTGCCAAACGCAAAGCTGTTGAGCAGGAACAGATCGAGCTGCGTCAGAAGCTCCGCGCCGCCATGCTCACCCTTAACAGCGATGAGGAACGCAAGGAGCTGATCGCCAAAATTACTGAAAACGAGGCCAAGCTTTTAAACATGCGTGCGGGCTGTGCCGATTTCCTGCGCGGTATACTGACCGCAGAGCAGTTTGACAAGGTCGTCGCGGCCTACAAGGCCAAATAAAAATCCAACGAAACAACGCGTGGATACGCTCAACCCCGGCTCAAACCGGGGTTTTTTTATTGCATACAGGGAACCAAAAACCGTCTAGCATCCCCAAGGAAATAACGACTTACATCGTTGTCCGTGTTGGGGCATCCTGCCCCAAGCAGGAAACGCTGATTTATTGGTTCGGCCATTCCGCTCTGATTTAAGCTGTGACATTGCCCGAACCCTGGTCAAAAGCTAAAACTTCATCAGGCCGAATCAATAATCAGCGTTTCCCTAACAGGATGTTGAAAAAGGGCTTTCCTGCCCTTTTTCAACGCGCCGCGCCCGGCACATGTCCGTGCGCGGCGACGACGAATCAAATACACAGGTAT
>CALKWL010000154.1 GCA_938004235.1 uncultured Gammaproteobacteria bacterium | reverse complement strand
ACGCCGACCACCCAGATCTACACTCTTTCCCTACACGACGCTCTTCCGATCTATCTGGACTCGTTATTAACAAGACCCTCGCCATATTTTTTGAACCAATCAGCATCTAAGAAATCGCTCACCATCATCCTCCTGGCCGCAGTAGCATACCAGCCTGCTCCGGCGTACGGCCGTTTTTACGCAGCAGGCAGTCATCACAAACAGCAATCACGTTATCTAAAACGGGCAGCCCCCCCATGCCTTGGGGAACAATAAAATCAGCACGAACGGCCGTGTGACCACACAGCCGGCAATGGTTTGCATCTCTGGATAACGCCATGCTGGCCAGAACACCAGATACGGCCGTTACCTGCGTGACTGCACCAGCGGGGTCAAACCACGCCCAGCCCGATGCACTTACCATGTCTGGCACCAAGGATTTTTCACCAATCTCGCGCCAGGCTGGTAAATCAAAACCACGTAAGGCGCCCAAGAATCTTTCATGCTGCTCAGCCCACCGTTGGGGCAGCTGCGCAGATTGATAGGGAGTTAACGCCGGCAGTTGCAGAAGCACCCCAAACTGATAATTGCGCTGGCGGTCACGGCCGCTTGTCCGGAGCCGAATCACCATCTCATCGCTTAGCTGTTGAAGCATTCCAGCCTGGGCCTTGCGTCCGCGCACCTGAGCCCGGCCCAACACAGCCCCCCTACCCCCAAGAATGTCAGCCAGCGCCTGCACCGTTGGCCGCTCAATGTACCCAGCAGCCACGGCCGTTACATGCTGCCGCAGCTGGTCATACAGACCAAACGGCCGTATGCCAAGATATGCCGGCCAGAAGAGCCGCACGTACAAATCGTGAATACTCCCCAGCTGAAATACTGACGGCCGTTGCATCATGTCTGCCTGAACGCTTTGGGCAACAGCTTCCCAAAAAAGCTGACCTGTTTTCGTTTTAGTTTCTACCATTTCGTATCATCCGTTATGTCTTAGACATATCTTCGTGTAGTAATTATAAGACTATCCAAAAAACCAAAACCACTAAGCGGCAACCAGGTGCGCCTCTTCAACCGCGCCGGTGATGATAAGCTCGTGCCACTCCTGGCCGGTATGGCGAGTGAGAATCTTCCAGTTGCGATTGATGGCAAATAGCAATCTGTTATCGACCCATTCAGCTGCGTAGGAATTGTGGACAACAATGACGGCACGCATGTCATCCACCAACAATTTGGTGTCTTTAAGCCACATTTTGAAGGCGGGGCTGTTTTCGTTGGTAATCACCAAATTCCACAGCTCGTCCACTTCAGGAATGCGCTGACCATTAACCGCGATGGCAGCGGCCGTTTCTACCTCTTCCGGCTCATCTAGCTCATCTGGCTCGTCATCCAGCCCCGCCCCACCCTGCTCGGCTCCTTCTTCGAGCTGTTCTAGATACACTGGCTTTAATGCTTCGGGAAGTGGGTGCCCCTGAGTAGCCTTGTACAGTTCAGAGAATGCCGGCATCACATCTGGATAGATCGGAAGAGCACACGTCTGAACTCCAGTCACGTCAGTCAACCTCG
>CALKWL010000153.1 GCA_938004235.1 uncultured Gammaproteobacteria bacterium | reverse complement strand
ACTCTTTCCCTACACGACGCTCTTCCGATCTATGTGTTCATCGACGTGAACGTGGTGCTGGAAGGTGAAGTGGTGCTTGCGCCGCAGGTGCGTATCGGCGCAGGCTGCGTGCTCAAGGATGTGCTTCTGGGCGAGGGCGTGGAGATTCGTCCGCACAGCATTCTGGAGGGGGCAAGTGTTGGCGCCGGCAGCGTCATCGGCCCCTTCGCGCGCATCCGCCCAGGTACGGTTCTGGCCGAGCACACGCATATCGGCAACTTCGTCGAGGTCAAGGCAAGTCAGGTCGGTGTCGGTAGCAAGGTCAATCACCTCAGCTATATCGGCGATAGCGAGATTGGCGCCGGTTGCAATATTGGCGCCGGCACGATCACCTGCAACTACGACGGCGCCAACAAGCATAAGACCTTGATTGGCGACGATGTGTTCGTGGGATCGGATACGCAGCTGGTGGCGCCGGTATCGGTCGGCTCGGGGGCGACCATTGGTGCGGGCAGCACGATTACCAAAGATGTTGCGCCGGGAGCATTAGCTCTGTCGCGCGTGCCGCAAATTCAGCGTGCGGGCTGGAAACGTCCGCGCAAGGGTGGGTAAGCGTGTCTTAACAGAGTGCTTAAAAACGCATCCATGCGCTTTTAAGCACTTACGAATCCGGGACGCGCCCGGGTTTGTAAGCGACAGATCAATCACTTGCGTGATTGATCTGCGTGCGGGACATGGATGTCCCGAGGTGCTCGCAAAGCCTTCCTTTTAAAGTCTTCACCCCGATCACTCTGCGGGTCGCAGTGCCGCCATCCGCACCACTTCGGCCACGCCTTGATGATAGAGTCCCTCATCCAGCACGACTTGCGCGCGCTCAAGCAGGAGCATCTCGGCATCGACAAAGTCTTCCTCCAGCATTTCGGCGGAATACAGCATGTCAAGCCGGTTCGGTCCACCGCTTGCGTAGTTGATCTGCTCGACATCAAATGCTTCCAGAAGCAGTATGCCCCCTGGCTTGAGCGCGCGGAGCATGGCGCGATGCACCTGACGGCGCGCTTCGGGCGGAAGGTGCAGGTGCACCGCCACCACGGCATCAAACGCACGCTCTGGCCATAACCATATCGTCAGGTCGGCGCACACGGGTTCAATGCTCACAGCCTGGCGCGCAGCCAGTTCCTGCGCGCGTGCCAGCCCTGCCTCGCTCCAGTCCACACAGACGACATCCATCCCCTGTTGCGCCAGCCAGATGCTATTGCGCCCTTGACCGTCCCCCGGCAGGAGCACCCGTGCGCCCTGCGGCAAACGCCACGCCTGCTCCTGCACAAACGCATTCGGCGCCTCGCCATAGGCCGGAGCATCTTCGGCAAAGCGCTGGTTCCAGAAGTCTTTTGGATTTTTCATTGGCGCTCAATCCACGTAGGGGCCGCGCATCGAAATCGGCTCGCCATGCGGTTGGCCGAGGGCGATCAGGGCGCGTGCGCCGCAGGGGCTGCTTACCGAATTGCCGCCCGCCAGGCTTAAACCCTCGCCTGCAATGGCGCGGGCAAAATCCGTACTATGCAGCTCGCCGTGCACCACATAGGCAAATCCGCGCCACTCGCTCGGCGTCTCCGGGGTAAAGCTCTCTCCAGGAGCAAGATCCAGCCAAGCGATCCAGCAGGGCGTATGCAGCTTGATCGGCGCGTCCGCGCCTACGAGCAACTGCGCTTCATAACCTGCGGCCACGATTTTGCGTGGCGCAACAGGGAACTGATACCCCGGCGCTATGCCCTTGAGTGCCTGCGCCAGGTTGATCCATAGTTGCAACCCCTCCACGGCATGAGCCGCCCCGGCGATTTCGGCGTGAGCCATGCCCTTGCCTGCGGTGAAGGCCTGCACCTCGCCCGCGCGCAATACCGCATCGTTCCCCATGTTGTCGGTATGGCGCAGTTCGCCGGACAAAAGAAAGGTGATGGCCTCAAAGCCGCGGTGAGGATGATTGGGAAAGCCTGCTCCCGACGCAGCGTGAAAATGATCGAAGAATACAAACGGGTCGATGACCCCTTGGTGCGTCGTGGGCATCAAGCGGCGCACTTGCGCACTTGCGCCTTCATGCAACTCTTCGGGGACTAGCGTAATACTCATGGCTCTTACCTCGGCTCATAAAGATGTTTTCGGCACCCAAACTCCAAGCTGACGGTATCGCAGCCTGTGCGTCCAACATGCCGTGACGTTGCTCGTATTATTGATTCGGTCAGATGGTGTTTGAACTCGTGACCAAGGCTGGAGCCGTGTCACCGCTCGAAAGAGCGTGGGATGGCCGAATCAATAACCGTGTGTTAAGTGGGTGCGCTCTTAAGAGCCTATTCCAAATCTCACGGAACGGCGCAGTGCGGCGCAAAAAAACACCTCAAAATGCTCGCGTCGTGCGTTTATGTTGCGCTTTTTCGACGGTTTTTCGTTTGTACTGCATCTGTTGATTGAAATTTCGAACAACCTCTAACGGGTATCCACCCCTGAAGGGCCGAAAGCCCAAGTGCGCAAAATGGTGACTTGATCGAATTTTTCGCGCATTTCAAGGGGGAACTTGGCGTAGGGTTCGCCCATACGCACGATATTTTCGGCGGCCTCGTCCAGCACCCTTTGGCCCGAGGATTGGCGTACATGTACGGAAAGCACTTTGCCCCAGGCATCGAGCTTGACTTCGAGCATCAGGCGTCCGCTTAAGTTTTTGCGTCGGGCTTCATCCGGGTAGTTCTGGTTGCCGATGGTTTCGACCTTGTTGACCCAGGCGTTCAGGTAAGCCGCTTCCGCGCCATAGCGGGTGTTGGCGGTCAACACGGCGCTGCGGGCGGCGATGTCGTCGCGCAGACTTTGTTGCAGCACGTCGGATTTGAGGCGCGCCATTTGCAGGCCGCGCTCGGTCAGCGAAGGCGCGGGCAAGGGCTCGCTCACTTGAGCAGGAGGTTTGGGCGGTCGCGCGGGCGGGCTGGGCTTAGGCGTTGTACCTTCGGGCTGGGTGGTTTTTTTTGCGACGGTCTTGGGTGCAGGCGGTGCGGGCGGCGATTCCTTGACGGCGACAGGGGCGGGGGAGAGCGGTGGTGTGGGTGGTGTCATGGGGGCGGGCGGCGCAAGCGTAGGACGCGGCACGGGGCTGGTTTGCGCGGCGGCGCCCCGGCTGGGTTCGGTGGCGCGCTGGTCGCGTTCGGCGATCATTTCTGCCTGCTTGGGGGGGGGCGATGGCTGCAGGGATTGCAGATCGATCTGCACGATAGGCAAGGACGGCTTGGGTGGGTCACGCTCAGGTGTGGCGAAGTGGAAAGAAAAAGATGCGAGATGGACGCTCAGGGCGATACCCAAGGCTACGAGTAGTGGTTTGCGCTCGCGTGCGGGTTCCGACCAGGCCAGTGATGCATTCATGGGGTGCTTCCCTGGTTGAGCGTCTGTACCTTTTGCGCGGTGTCCATGAGTTTGAGGCGGGGCGCGAGGGCGGAGCTGGCGTGCAAGCCGCCCTGTGCGTCCACCAGGAGAATCTCGTGCAGCCCCATGTGTGCGGCGACCTGCGGCGCGTCGTGCAGACCCGCAGCGAGCAGCGCTGTGGCGGCGGCATCGGCTAGCAGGGCATCGGGCGTGATCACGGTGACGCTCACTAAACCCTGTGACGGCCAGCCTGTGCGCGGGTTGATGACATGGCTGTAGCGCTCCCCCTGATACGTGAATTGTTTGCGGTAACTGCCTGAGGTGAATACAGCGCTTGATGAATCTACATCAAGTGTCGCCAGTGCATTTTCGGCAAATGGGTTTTGAATGGCGACTCGCCAAGGGCGCGTTCCGGCCTGACCGAGGGCGTAAATATCGCCGCCGGTATCGAGAAGTGCATCATGGATGCCCTGCGACTTGAACTGTGTCATCACTTTTTGCGCCACAAAGCCTTCGGCAATGGCGTTGAAGTCCAGTTGCACATGCGGATTACGGCTGCGGATGCGTTCGCCGTCGAGTTCGAGGTCGCTCATGCGCGGCGGCGGCTGCATGATGGCGTCGATGGCGCTTTGCGCGGGCGGGGTGCGTTCCTGATTGGACTGACTGGAATGAAAGCCCCAGAGTTTGACTAGCGCGCCGATGGCGGGCGAAAAATAGGCATCGCTGAGCTTTTCCAATGCCTGGGCGCGCTCAATCCACGGGCGCAGCGCAGGGGCAAGATCAATCCAGTCGCCGGATGGCAAGCGGGCGTTCAGCCGGGTGAGCGGCGAGTCCTGCCAGGGGTGGATGATGGCGTATTCCTGCTTGAACAGGTGTTCGACTTCGGTGAGTGCGCTTTCGATGGACTGCGGCGCGCGCTCGCTCAGGCTGAGCTGGATCAACATTCCATAAAGCAGAAAGCCCTGGGTCTGGATGCGCGGTGTTGGCGGCGAGCAGCCCACGGCCAATGGCGCGAGCGGCAGCAGTTTGAGAAAGTCGCGGCGTTTCATGCAGCGCTTGATGGTGGGCGATGAGTGGCCAGCGCGTCCAGAAGCTGGCCGGCGATGTCCAGTCCGTAGCAGGCATCGATTTCGCGGATGCAGGTTGGGCTGGTGACGTTGATTTCGGTCACAAAGTCGCCGATGACATCCAGGCCGACGAAATACAGGCCCATAACGCGCAGGGTTGGGCCAATCTGCGCACAAAGCCAGCGGTCGCGCTCGCTCAGTTCCACGCCGACACCGCGCCCGCCCGCAGCGAGGTTAGCGCGGAATTCTCCGCTTGGCGGAATGCGGGCAAGGGCGTAAGGCACAGGTTCGCCATCGATCAGCAGGATGCGTTTGTCGCCTTCAGTGACGGCGGGGAGGAATTTTTGCGCCATGATCCAGTGCTCGCCATGGTGGGTTAAAAGCTCCACGGCGGTGCTCAGGTTCATGTCGCCCTGCTTGATGCGAAACACGCCCTGACCACCCATCACGTCCAGCGGCTTGAGCACGATTTCGCCGTGCTCATCCAAAAAGGCGCGAATATCGGTTTCGCGGCTGCTGACCAGCGTCGGCGGGATGCAGGCGGGGAAGTGTGTGGCGAACAGCTTTTCGTTCACGGCTTGCAGGGCGGATGGGCGATTGGCGACCAGAACGCCCTGTTGCTCGGCCAGTGCAAGGATTTGAGTTGCGTGCAGGTAGCGCGCATCAAACGGCGGGTCTTTGCGCATCAGCATGATGTCGAGCGCGGCAAGTCCCATCAGCTCGGGCTCACCCAGGCTGAACCACTCGCTTTTGGCATCCGTGACCTGCACGCGGCGCGCATGACCGTAGGCGACACCATCACGCAGCAGCAGATCGCCCAACTCAAAATACCAGCATTCCCAGTTGCGTTTTTGCGCGGCCAGCAGCATGGCAAAGCTGGAGTCCTTGTAAGGTTTGATGCCCGCAATGGGATCCATCACCATGCCAAGTTTCATGCGGTGCTCTCTTGGTTGCGCAGTTCGGCCTGCTCCCGTGCCGCGGCCAAAAGCGCGAGACGCGCAATCACGCCATAGGCATAAAAACGGTTGGGCGGTGCGTCGGGTGCCAGATGGCAGTTGGGCGTGGCGCAGGCATCGGCAAAGGCCAGCGGCACGAAGTGCGAGCCGGGGTGATTGAGGTTTTCGTCGATGCCGCGCTGGGTGTGCACGCGGTAAAACCCGCCGACGACAAAGCGGTCGATCATATACACCACTGGTTCGGCGACCGCGTCGTCTATGCTCTCAAAGGTGTACACGCCTTCCTGTACGATGACGCGGGAAATGCCCAAGCCTTCCTTGCTGGCGGCCATGCGGGTGCGCTCCTTGCGATTGAGGTTGCGCACTTCGTCCACTGAACGCGCGGTCATCACGCCCATGCCATAGGTGCCGGAGTCGGCCTTGACCACCACGAAAGGCTCGCGTTCGATACCGTACTCCGCGTATTTGGCGCGGATGCGCGCCAGCAGGCTTTCGACGCGCTCGGCGAGGCAGTCTTCGCCTTCGCGCTGCATGAAATCGATATCGCTACAGTTATCAAACAGCGGGTTGATGAGCCAGGGGTCGATATCCACGAGGGCGGCGAATTCGTTAACGACATCATCGTAATGGCGAAAATGACAGGACTTTTGGCGTCGCCACCAGCCAAGATTCAGCGGTGGAATAACACTCTGCTCAAGGTCTTGCAGGATGTCGGGCACGCCGCCGGAAAGGTCGTTGTTCAGCACCACGGCGCAGGGCGAGAATCCACCCGCTTCGATGCGGCCACCCTTGCGCTCAAGCGGCAGCAGCTCAAGTTTGCGCCCGGAGGGAAGCTCAATTTCCAGCGGATCGCGCTGTTCGCTAATCAGCGACCCGACTTTAACCTCGTAGCCCGCCTGTTCGGCCAGGTCGCGCAAGGTCGTCACGCTTTCAAGGTAATGCAGGTTGCGGGTATGGCGCTCGGGAAGCAGCAGCAAGCCGCGCGCTTGCGGGCAGAGGTGCTCCATGGCGGATTGCAGCGCATGGATGCACAGCGGCGCAAAAGCCGGGTTCAGGTTGTTGAAGCCCGCCGGGAACAGGTTGGTATCCACCGGGGCGAGTTTGTAGCCGGCATTACGCAGATCGACTGAACAGTAGAAGGGCGCAGGGGTGGTTAAAAATGCTTGACGCAACCAGGTCTCAATTTTGGTCTGATGCGCCAGAAGGTGAGACTCAATTTCCTCAAGCGGGTTTTGTTGGGCGGTGGTAAGAAAGGGAACGATATCGTGGGGCATGGCGGCAGTTTCAGGGTCTCGTGTACTGGATTGGGCTTCAGTGTGTCAAGCTGAACAGCGGTTGGGTTGAACGGCAGTTTAGCAGTCCGTCAACGTCGCGCTAACCTTTGCTTCCTGGATGAGACTGTGCAGGCCTATTCAAAATTTCACGGTGCGGCGCGTTGCGCTACAAAAAAACACCCCAAAAAGCGCGCATCGCGCTTCCATGTCACGCAATATTATGAGATCGACGCGGTGAGGTTTTTGCATGTCCCATAGGAAGCTTTGATTGAATCAGAGTTTCTTTCTGGCGGAGTGATTGTTTTTGTCATATAAGATGCGCTAGATTCGCTGAACTTACGGATAGCCCCAACAACGTGGTTGGCGCAGCCGATGAAATCGAGGATTTGATGAGTGGATGCAATGCTGGATGAAGTCAAGGCTCCTCAGTCGGAATTTACCAATTTAAAAGTCATGGTGGTGGATGACAGTAAAACCATCCGCCGTACCGCCGAAACCTTGCTCGCCAAGGCTGGGTGCGTTGTAGACTCAGCCGTGGATGGATTTGATGCCTTGGGTCGCGTGTCGGCCTTCGATCCTGATCTGATTTTCATCGACGTGCTGATGCCGCGCCTTGATGGCTACCAGACCTGTGCCCTGATCAAGAATAACCCGCGCTTCCGCTCGATTCCGATCATTATGCTTTCAAGCAAAGACAGCATTTTTGATAAGGCGCGCGGGAGGATTGTCGGGGCGAGCGACTATCTGACCAAGCCATTCACCAGCGAAGAGTTGATGGCTGCCTTGCAGCGTTATGCGCGCAGGCATGAAACGGCTGGGCGATGATGTGTTGTTGAGTTGCATTGGATTTTTTAACTAGGATTTGAATCATCATGGCTAACATTCTTATCGTTGACGACTCCCCCACCGAGCGACACGTTCTCAAGACGATTCTGTCCAAGTACAGTGTCAATCTTACGTTCGCCACCAATGGTGAGGAGGGCGTCGAGGCTGCCAAGGCTTCCAAACCTGATCTGATCTTGATGGATGTGGTCATGCCTGGCTTGAATGGCTTCCAGGCGACGCGCCTGCTGTCTAAAACGCCCGAAACGGCAAATGTTCCGGTCATTATGGTCAGCACCAAAGATCAGGAAACGGACAAGATTTGGGGGATGCGCCAAGGAGCCAAGGGGTATGTCACCAAGCCCGTGCAAGAAGCCGAGTTGTTGCGCGCGATTCGTGAATTCATTCAGGTATAAATCAAGATGCCAACGCCGTTCACGCAACTGAAATCACTGGAAACCCTTGCGCATCAGCGATCTGTTGGCATGCCGCAACGTGAGGAGGTTGCACAGTACTGGACGGCGCTGGCCTATCGGGTAGGAAATGAGACGTTCGTTAGCCCGCTAGAGCAGGTGGCGGAGATTTTGCCAGTGCCGGAAGTGACGCGTTTGCCGTTGGCGCAGTCTTGGGTTTTAGGCGTCATCAACCGTCGCGGCGAACTGACGCCGGTGTATGATTTTTTGGGTTTGATTGGACGCGGGACAGTCGGTACGGACAGTCGGGCGCGTCTTCTTGTCGCTCGTCTGGGGACATGGTCTTTGGCGCTCGTCGTGAGCGAATCGTTGGGGTTGCGTCACTTTCAGGTGGATGCGCGGCGCCCCTATGATGAAGCGGCAGTTGAACTGAAGGATTATGTGTTCGAGGAGGTCATTGAACCTTGGCGCAGCTGGAAAATTCTTGACTTGCAAAAGCTGCTCCATGGTGAAGCGGTTTTAGCGGTTTCTGCGCTGGCCTAAGCGTTGGCGCATTGGGTGTTCGGTCGGCGCAGATCATGTGGTTGCGCAGCCGGTTGTTGGTTTAGGTTTGGTTTACGGATGCATTTGAGCAAGCACTAAAGGGGAAGAGGCATGGCACAGAGCACGCAGGCACAGGCAACAGGTCTAGGCCGCTACGTGATTCCACTGATGATGGCGGCGGTCGTGATGCTGATTGCCACGGTGGGTGTATTCAGTTACGTGGCTTATGTGGATCACAACCGTTTGCAGTGGCGTCTGGCGACCACGCAGCTTGAGCGTTTCGTGCCCGATCTGATGAGTGATGCGCTGCGTGCTTCAACCGGCAATTCGGATGCGGCAACCGCGCTGCAAGCCAAAATCATCATCTTCAACCAGTTGCTCGAAGACCTGAAGTCGGGGAACAGGTCCAATCGGGTACCGGCGCTCAAACCCGCCCTTCAACCGAAGCTTGAAACGGTGCGCTATAACTGGGAGCAGGTGCGTCCAGGCCTGGAACAGGTTGCGGCGGCTGAGACGACATACAGTGGCGTAAGTGAAGCAGGTGAGCTGATTAACCAGGAAATCCAGGAGCTTTCTGCGCTGAGTGACGAGGTTGTTCAGTCCATGCTGCGAGCTGGTGCAAGTCCGACACAAATTTATCTGGCGCAGCGGCAGAGCTTCCTGATTATCCGTATCAAGACTGCGACCTTGCAGTTGCTGAGCGGCAATGCCTTCAGTTCGGTTGCTCTCGACAAGCTGGGGCGTGATGCGGCGCTGTTTGAGCGTTCGCTTGAGGCCATGCTGACGGGCAAGGAAGGCACGGGGCTGGAAAAGGTTGAGGATCCGGCAGCGCGCGATGTCTTGCGCCAGATGGCGGTGAAGTACACAGCGGTACGTGAGGCGGTGCAGTTGATTCTTGCCGAAGGCGCCCAGCTGATTGAGGTTGGACGCGCCTTTGAACAGTCGGATATGCTGTCCACCAGCCTGTTCGCCAGTGCATCTGACTTGCAAAAAGCAGCCGTATCTGAACACGATAATTTGTTCATGGTGACCGTCGTTGGTTACGTTCTTGCAGTCGCCACACTGTTGTTTGTTATGTTGCTGGGTATCGTGCTGGTGCGTGACGCACGTCGTCGTGAAGCATTGACCTCCGCTCAGAATGAGCGTAATCAGCAGGCGATTCTGCGTCTGTTGGACGAAATGATGAACCTCGCAGAAGGTGACCTTTCACAGCACACCACGGTAACCGAAGACATTACCGGGGCGATTGCCGACTCGGTGAACTACTCGATTGACGCACTGCGTGACCTGGTTACCACGATGAAGCGCACCTCGGTACAGGTGTCTGAAGCGGCGAACGACTCGCGGGATGCCTCCCTGCGTCTGTCAGCCGTGAGCCAGGATCAGGCCGAGCGAATTGAACAGGCGAGTGAGCAGGTGAGCGTAATTGCGGCCAAAGTAGCTGAAGTAGCTGAGAACGCGCAGACCTCTGCCGAGGTGGCTGGTTCATCGGTTGACGTGGCGCGTAAGGGCGGTGAAGCGGTACGTCAGACCATTCAGGGAATGGAAGGCATCCGCGAGCAGATCCAGGATACTTCCAAGCGACTCAAGCGCTTGGGCGAATCATCTCAGGAAGTTGGCGACATCGTCGGCCTGATTACCGACATTGCTGACCAAACCAACATTCTGGCCTTGAACGCTGCGATTCAGGCGGCGATGGCCGGTGATGCAGGGCGCGGCTTCGCCGTGGTTGCGGACGAAGTTCAGCGCCTTGCGGAACGCGTGGGTAATGCGACCAAGCAAATTGAAAGCCTAGTTAAGACGATCCAGTCTGACACCCAGGAAGCCATGCTTTCGATGGAGCAAACCACATCGAACGTGGTTGAGGGGGCTCACATTGCGGAAAACGCCGGTCGTTCACTCGAAGAGATTGAGTCCGTGTCATCCAGCCTCGCTGAACAGATTCGTACCATTGCTCAAGCGGCGCGTGAACAGCTTGATGAGGCGGCGCGAATTCGTGAAACCATGAACAGCATTTCCGAAGAAACCAACGTTTCCGCGATGAATGCGCAGGTGTCTGCGAATAAGGTTGGTCAGTTGACCGAGCTTTCGCAGGAGCTGCAAAACTCCGTTGCGGGCTTCAAGCTGCCTGATGCGGAGTAATTCGGTGAGTCCTGGCGGACGTGAGGAATCGAAGCGAAAACCTGCCCAGCTGGATTTTCAGCCTATCTTTCTCAGGTCTGACACACTGCCAGTACCAAAATCTCATGAATGGACGTATGGGATGTTGTTGATTCGGCTAGATGAATTTTGAACTTTTGACCAAGGTTGGGGCTATGTCACTGCTTAAAAGAGAGTGGAAAGGCCGAATCAATAATCGATCAAATGAATACGTTATTGATATGGTGCTCCGAGACCGAGCGATTGCGATTGTGCCTTCATATGCGTTGGATTCAAAAATTCTCCATGCTGTATCAATGACTTGTGTTTTTACGCCTTACCTCATGGGTACATCCATGAATGGAGTCTGCTCGAATGTATGACGATGCGTTGAGTACGGTTCAGTTCGGGGCGGCTCCTCAAGTCGTGCGGGATGAAGTTGCTGCTGAGCCCTTGGCTTTGTTGTGGCTGCAAGCGCCTCTGGAGATGGCCTGGAAACACACCGAGTCTGCGTTTGAACAATTTGTCGCCAATCCAGAGGCCGCTGATCTTCTGGTTTCGGCGAGCGAACAGTTGCAGGCGTTGCAAGGTTTGTTTGTCCTGTTGGATGATGCCGTCGCCCGTTTGAGCGTGCTGGAGATCCTGCATGTATTTGAACTGTTGCAGCACAAGCAAATCCAGCCGGATGAGACCTGTGTCGAGGCGGTCATGCTTGCTCTGCTGCGCCTTCGGGTCTTTGTTGATCTGCGTCGTCGTGATCGTCCGGTGACCGAGCTTGCCTTGCTGGATTCGTTTAATCGTCTGCGTGTGCTGAGCGGGCGCGACGTGGCGGATGCGCGTACTTTCCTGGAATATGTGAGTTTGCTTGCTGCCTCTCCGGCGGCTGTGCGCACCGTATCCCTGGAGGATTTTCGACTTAAGGCTAAAGCCTTGCGTGGCAGTCTGGAGCGGAATTTGGTTGCGTGGTTGAAACGCGACCCGAAGGCGCACCTTGCCGTAGCCTCAGTCTTTCATCAGGCCTTGCATCTTGCGCCCACTCGCGAGGAGGCGCTGCTGTGGTGGAGCGCCTGGCATCTTGCGCATGTTATGCAGTTCGCCAATGTCATGCACGCCAGTGGTTTGAAGCCCTTGCTTGGGCGCATCAACCGCTTCCTCAAACAGCGATCCGAGGGTAGAAATCAGTTTTTGACTGCCGCTGAGCTGCTGGAGGTGCTGGAGATCATCCATAGCCTGACTCGCCTGCTGGTTGAACATGCGCATTCTGTTCCCAGCGTCAGTCAGATGCTGAGTGATGTGCGTTGGCCGGAAGAGGCGCCTTCGGTAGAGCTTGTCGCCGAGGCCGAAAATCAGTTGCTGGTCGCGGATGGCGGAGTGTTTGTGCTGGCGGCTGACCAGGTTCAGGCTTCTTTGACCCCGGTGCAGGATCGTTTCGACCTTGCGTTGAGGGTGAATGACAGTGCGGCCATTCTGGCGCTTGCGCCTAATTTGGAACAGCTTTCGGCCATTCTTGGCATGTTAGAGCTCAATGAAGTGTCGAGCCTGCTGGCTCAGGGCGCGCAGCGCCTGCGCGCAGCTGAGCACAGTGCTGAGTCCTTGCGGACTGAGGATTTTGAAGACATCGCCTCGGCGTTGATGCGCGTGGATATCGAGCTTGCGCGTTTGCGCATGAATCTTGCTGACGATGCAGGATCCGGAGAGTCCGTCGCACCGGTGCTTGGCGATGCCACCCGCGCCCTGATTGAGCAGGCGTTAGCTGATCTCGTACGCGCCAAAGAGTGTTTGCTGGGACAAGACGCTCAACAAAATGCTCAGGAGGTTGCTGGGCTGCTCGGCGGGGTTAGTACGAGCTTTGTCATGCTAGGGCTGACGTCGTGGTATGCCATGACCGATAGTCTGCGTCATTTCATCGCGCATTTGCCGACCTATCAGGACGCATTCGCGGATGTGCAGGATGATGTTGCGGATGTTTTTGCCAGTCTTGAATATGGGCTGGAAAATTTTCGCGATTTCCAGCGTGCACCGCAATCCGTGCTGAGCTCGGGGCAACGTGCCTTGGAGCGCTTACAGACGCGCGTGCTGGGTGAGTTGCCTCAGCACATGGCTGAATTCTCCGATGCTGAGCCAGAACTCGCACCCTCTGTGAGCGTGGGCAGCGAAGCTGAGGTGCAGGCCCCCGATGTCGAAGAACGGTCAACGTCGTCTGATGACGGCACGGCTGTGATTCTGGATACTTTGCCCGAACCCGAACCCGAACCCGAACCCGAACCCGAACCCGAACCCGAACCCGAACCCGAAC
>CALKWL010000152.1 GCA_938004235.1 uncultured Gammaproteobacteria bacterium | reverse complement strand
ACTGACAAAGAGTGCATGACGTTTTAGGTCAATGCAATCGTCTGGGATGCGACATCAGCTTATAACCAAGGATGCTTCCCTGAAATCAGAAAGAGAACCCGAGGGAGGGACGATGGTTACCAGGTTTCACGACAGGTAATCCCCTCCGCGTGGTACACCGAACTTTGATGCTTGGTATTGACTTTCTCGTCTGTCACAGCCTTGATTGAGCCGTCGATCAGCCCAAAACCAAAGTGGCAGAGGGGGTGGCTACCGGGCTTCAAACCCTCCTCCTGTAAAACCAGGCCGATTTTACAGCCCTGGATTTCCGCCTCGTGTCCGTCAAGCGTTATTGAATCCATAAAGCCCTTGGCATGGAAAAACGAAAGTGCTACTGAACGCGCATCCTCTTCAGCGCCATTGCCATGCTCTTTTCCCAAACGCTTTCCAACTTGCTTCCCTGCATGGCGAAATATACTGACGGCACCCTTTTCACCAACAACATCTTCCATTTCCCGAGCAAGCTCGACCAACAAACAAATGACCTCGCGCGTCTCCATTGTAGAACCGCGCACCATCTCACACTGACTCAATTTGTTTTCGCTCATAACCCGCCCTCATGATGAAGAAGCATTGAAAATCCAAATGCGCCGTTAATCCTCTGCTCGCACTATGACTGGTCGATGACGAGGAAGGCTGAACGTATTCATGGCATAAATAACCTAGGTCATTATGCGAACAATGCCATAACAAAATAAGGGACTTGCCCCAATTCACACGCAGGTTTAATGTCTACATACGCCATGGTTATTGGCCGGGCGTATGACACAAACCAAGTGATGAGAGGTGTTCCATGGATCTGATTATGAGTAGCCCCGCTGCATGGGGCAGCATTCTTGTTCTAACGGTTCTCATGGTCGGCGGCGTGTACGCGATCTACCGAGCGATGAAGTAAGTCCTGCACCTATTCGCCCCCTCCACCCGGCCTCGCCGGGTTTTTTATGCCCGACGATAAAAGCCCGCTTGACATGTTATGACTAATTAACTATGTTATTAGTCATGAAAATACATCCCAACGACCCGCTCCCCACCGACTGGGAAGCCTATGCCAAAGTGTTCACCGCGCTTGGCGACACGCAGCGCCAACGCATTTTGCTGATGTTTTCGCCCGACGAGTCGTTAAGCATCCGTGAAATCGTCGCCGCCATGCCGCTCTCGCGCACAGCTGTGGTGCACCATTTGCAAGTGCTCGCCAATGCCCGCGTGCTCAGCTTTGAGCGCGTCGGCAAGGAGGCGCGCTACCGCGTCAACAGCCCGGCGATCCGCGAAGCGCTGAATCGCGTACTCGGTTTTCTTGATTTGCACAACTATCCATAAACAGGGGGCTTGCCATGCTTCGTCGCCTCTTTGCCGCCATGCTGCGCATCATCCTGCGCCCGATCATGCGCCTGCTGTTCCGCGTCCAGGTCGAAGGCCGCTTCGACACCGGCGGCAGCGAGCGCGTGGTCATCATCGCCAACCACGAATCCTTTATCGACGGCCTGCTGATCGGCCTGTTCCTGCCAGTCAACCCGGTGTTCGTGGTGCATACCGCCATCGCGCGCCAGCCGATGTTCAAACTGGCGTTATCCCTGATCGACTATCTCACCGTCGATCCATCCAACCCGATGGCGATCAAGAGCATTCTCAAGCTGGTGCAGCAAGGCCGCCCGGTGGTGATTTTCCCCGAAGGCCGTCTGACCGTGACCGGCGGCTTGATGAAGGTGTACGACGGCCCGGCCTTCGTCGCCGCGCGTACGGGTGCAACACTAATTCCCGTGCGCCTTGACGGCCCGGCGCGCAGCACCTTCGCCCAGTTGCGCGGCGAGGCGCGTCGCCAATGGTTTCCGCGTGTGCGCATCAGCATCCAGCCGCCGACCAGAATCGAACTGCCCACCGGCGGCACGGCGCGCACACGCCGCCATCATGCAGGCGAAGCCATGCGCCGCATCATGCAGCACATGATGTTCGCCAGCCATCCGGTGCGCCCACTGTTCTGGGCGCTGGTCGAAGCCGGGCGCACCCAGGGCTGGAGTATGCCGATCATCGAAGACGTGCGCCAAACCCCGTTCAACTACCGCCAGATCGTGCGCCAGTCGCTCGGCGCGGGGCGTTTTCTGGCCGCACGCAGCGAACCCGGCGAGCGCATCGGCATGTTGCTGCCCAACCTCGCCATCACCGCCGCCAGCCTGATCGGCGCCACCGCCTTCAAGCGCGGCGTCGCCGTGCTCAACCCCAGCGCGGGTGCCGACGGTCTGCGTCATGCACTCAACGCGGCACAGCTCAAGCGCATTTTGACCTCACGCGCCTTTGTCGAAAAAGTCGGGCTGCAAGCCACGCTGGATGCTTTGCCGCAAGTGGAATGGCTGTATCTCGAAGACATCCGCCCCAGCCTGAGCTTCAAGGACAAACTCTGGGTGCTGGCCGCCAGCCACTTCCCGGAACACTTTATCGAGACCGCCTCGCCCGAAGACGAAGCCGTGACCCTGTTCACCTCCGGCTCAGAAGGCACGCCCAAAGGCGTGGTCCTCTCGCACCGCGCCATCATCAGCAACACGGCGCAAATCCACGCGGTCATCGACCTCAACCGCATGGATCGCATCTTCAACGCCCTGCCCATGTTCCACAGCTTCGGCCTCACCGCTGGCACGCTCTATCCGCTGCTTTCCGGCATCCCGGTGTTCCTCTACGTCAGCCCGCTGCACTACCGCGTGATTCCCGAAATCATCTACGACCGCAGTTGCACCGCGCTGTTCGGCACCAACACCTTCCTCAGCTATTACGCACGCTTCGCCCACCCATACGACTTTTTCCGCCTGCGCTACGTGGTCGCCGGGGCGGAAAAACTCAGCAACACCGTGCGCAACACCTGGTTCGACAAGTTCGGCATCCGCATCTACGAAGGCTATGGCGCGACCGAAACCGCGCCGGTACTGGCCGTCAACACGCCGATGGCCTACCGCCCCGGCACGGTCGGCCAGTTCCTGCCCGGCATCGAACATCAACTCGTCCCGGTGCCCGGCATTGCGCAGGGCGGCCAACTGCATGTGCACGGCGCCAATATGATGTCCGGCTACCTGCGCGTCGAAGCGCCGGGCGTGATCGAGCCGCCGCGCTCCAGCGTGGGCGAAGGCTGGTACGACACCGGCGACGTGGTCAGCGTGGACGCGGACGGCTTCGTGCGCATCGAAGGCCGAGTGAAACGCTTCGCCAAGATTGCCGGGGAAATGATCTCGCTGGAAACCGTGGAGCGCATTGCCCTCACCGCCGCGCCCGAAACGCAACACGCCGCCAGCAGCCGCGCCGACGAAGCACGCGGCGAAGCCCTGGTACTGTTCACCACCGACCCCGCGCTGACCCGCGAACGCCTGCTCGCCGCTGGGCAGGAACTGCACCTGCCCGAACTGGCCGTGCCGCGTGTGATTCGTGTGCTTGAGGAGCTGCCCCTGCTGCCGACCGGCAAGGTGGATTACCCACGTCTCAAGACGCTGGCCATGAGCTAGTTTTTTATCGTTCCCACGCTCCAGCGTCGCACCGCCGCACCCATAACGCGCCGCTGGAGCGGCAAGACCATGCGTTCCCACGCCGGAGCATGGGAACGATTCCAACGCACGAATTACTTCATTTTAGGAACCAACGCATGAACACCCACGCCATCCACCCGCCACATTCTCCCCATCTGCCCATGCTGCACAACCGCGCCATGCTCGCCCTGCTGGCGGCGCAATTCCTCTCCGCGCTGGCCGACAACGCGCTGCTGATCGTCGCCATCGCCACCCTCAAGGCGCAACTCGAAGCGGGCAATGTACCCTGGCTGCAAATCGCCTTCGTGCTGCCCTTTATCCTGCTTGCGCCCTTTGTCGGCATTCTCGCAGACGGCCTGCCCAAGGGACGGGTGCTGCTGATCGGCAATGGCGTCAAACTGCTCGGCGGGCTCAGCCTGCTGCTCGGCGTGCACCCCATCGTCGCCTACGGCATTGCCGGCATCGGCGCAGCCATCTACTCCCCCGCCAAATTCGGCATCCTCACCCAGCTCTTCCCGCCGCAAAATCTGGTGCGCGCCAACAGCCTGCTCGAAGGCTCGACCATCGTCGCCATCCTGCTCGGCGTATTTATCGGCGGCCTGCTCACCGACTACAACCCCGACCTTGCCCTCGGCAGCGTCATCGCCCTGTTCGCCCTCGCCGCCGTGGTCAACCTGCTCATCCCACGCCTGCCGATTGAATCGCCGCTCAAGGAACACCACCTCGGCGCCACCCTGCTCAGCTTCGGGCGCGACCTGCGCACGCTCTACAACATCACCGACGCGCGCGCCTCCCTGCTCGCCACCACCACCTTCTGGGGACTGGGCTCGACCATGCGCCTGATGCTGTTCGCCTGGGTGCCGGTCGCTCTCGGCACGCTCGACAACAGCACCCCCTCCAACCTCATGGGCGCCGTCTCCATCGGCATCGTCTTCGGCGCGGCCATTGCCGGACTGTTCATCCCGCTGCACAAGGTCAACCGCGCCCTGATCGGCGGCCTGCTGCTCGGCCCACTGGTCATGCTGCTGGCACTCACCCAAAGCCTGCCCGTCGCCGTCGCCCTGCTCATCGCCCTGGGCGCAGCGGGCGGCATGTTCGTGGTTCCCATGAACGCCATGCTGCAAGACGCCGGTCACCGCACCATCGGCGCAGGCCGCGCCCTCGCCGTGCAAAACCTATGGGAAAACATGGCGATGTTGCTGTTTGTTGGGTTGTATTTGCTGCTCAGTCAAATGGGAGTGTCGATTACCGCCAATTTGTTAATTTTTGGCGCGCTGTTGCTGGTATTGACTGGGGGGATTAGTTGGTTGCGGTTGCGGGGGCTTCAAGCGCAATAACGGAGCGTATTGCGCCGGATGGAATCGCTCACGGAGCCCGCCCCCATCCACATTCGGCGGGTTACGCTGGGCTAACCCACTCTACCTGGGCTGGTGAATCAGCAAAACCCTTCGATACGAGGGGGCACCTCGAAAAACCTTTCGAGGTGCCCGAGACCACAAGAAAAAATCTACGTCTGTATAAAAAAACAACACTTGCCTTGCGCGCGGGGGGGGGGGGGGTAACATTTTTATGCCCTTGAAGTCAAGGGTATATCAACAA
>CALKWL010000151.1 GCA_938004235.1 uncultured Gammaproteobacteria bacterium | reverse complement strand
ACAAAGAGTGCATGACGTTTTAGGTCAATGCAATCGTCTGGGATGCGACAATTAAAGAACCCCGGAATCAAATCAGCCCGTTCTTTAGGCAGGATGAATAATCCGTTAACTCTTTGTGAATTGTTGCACGGCAACGCACAAAAAAAGGCAGCCCGTCAAGGCTGCCTTGGAGAAGCTCGGGGTGCAATCAGTCCTTGCGCAGGATCAACTCATCTCCGGACGCATCCACCCGGATGACATCGCCCGGCCCAAACTCACCCTTGAGAATGGCTTGCGCCAGCAGATTTTCCAGTTTCTGCTGAATGGCGCGCTTGAGCGGGCGTGCGCCGTAAACCGGGTCGAAACCGGCCTCGCCGAGCAAATCAAGTGCGGCTTCTGTGAGGACAAGCTGCATGTCGCGCCCCTCCAGGCGCTGACGCAAGGCCGCGCACTGGATATCGACAATGCTGCGGATCTGCGCGCGACCCAGCGGGTGGAACACCACGGCCTCGTCGATACGGTTGATAAACTCGGGACGGAAATGGCCGCCGACGATGCTCATGACCTCTTTTTTCATCAGTTCGTAATTCGCCTCGCCGGCCAGCTCCTGGATGCGGTGCGAACCCAGGTTGGAGGTCATCACAATCACGGTGTTGCGGAAGTCCACCGTACGCCCCTGGCCGTCGGTCAAACGACCGTCATCCAGCACCTGCAACAGCACGTTGAACACGTCCGGGTGTGCTTTTTCCACCTCGTCCATCAGCACCACGGAATACGGCTTGCGGCGCACGGCCTCGGTCAGATAGCCGCCTTCCTCGTAGCCGACATAGCCCGGAGGCGCGCCGATCAGCCGCGCCACGGAGTGCTTCTCCATGAACTCGGACATGTCGATGCGCACCATGGCTTCCTCGGTGTCGAACAGGAAACCCGCCAGCGCCTTGGTCAGCTCGGTCTTGCCCACCCCGGTCGGGCCGAGGAACAGGAAGGAGCCGTTCGGGCGGTTGGGGTCGGACAGCCCGGCGCGCGAACGGCGGATGGCGTCGGACACGGCCTTGACCGCCTCGCGCTGACCAACCACGCGCTTGCCGAGTTCTTCTTCCATGCGCAGCAGTTTGTCGCGCTCGCCTTCCAGCATCTTGCTGACCGGGATACCCGTCCAGCGCGCCACCACTTCGGCGATTTCCTCTTCACCCACTTCGGTGCGCAGCAGTTTGAAGGCGCTTTGATCGACGCTTTGCGCTTCAATCAGGCGCTTCTCCAGCTCGGGAATACGCCCGTATTGCAGTTCGGACATACGCGCCAAATCACCCGCACGCCGCGCGGCCTCGAACTCGACGCGAATGCGATCCAGCTCTTCCTTGATCTTGGACGCGCCTTCGAGCGAAAACTTCTCGCGCTTCCACTCCTCATCCATGCCGTCGAATTCGGTTTGCAGGCGCAGCACCTCCTCACCCAGCGCGGCCAGACGCTTTTTGCTGGCCTCGTCGGTTTCCTTCTTCAGCGCTTCCTGCTCCATGCGCAACTGAATCAGGCGACGCTCCAGACGATCCATGGCCTCCGGCTTGGAATCGATCTCCATGCGAATGCGGCTGGCCGCTTCGTCGATCAGGTCAATGGCCTTGTCCGGCAACTGGCGGCTGGTGATGTAGCGGTGCGAAAGCGTGGCGGCAGCAATAATCGCCGGGTCGGTAATATCGACCTTGTGATGCACTTCGTAACGCTCTTTCAGGCCACGCAGAATGGCAATCGTGTCCTCAACGGACGGCTCATCCACGATCACCTGCTGGAAGCGGCGCTCCAGCGCGGCATCTTTTTCGATGTACTGGCGGTACTCGTCCAGCGTGGTCGCGCCGATGCAGTGCAGCTCGCCGCGTGCCAGCGCAGGCTTGAGCATATTGCCCGCGTCCATCGCGCCTTCACCCTTGCCCGCGCCGACCATGGTGTGAATCTCGTCGATGAACAGGATGATCTGGCCTTCGGCCTTGGAAACATCGTTCAGCACCGCCTTGAGGCGCTCCTCAAACTCGCCGCGAAACTTGGCGCCGGCCAGCAACGAACCCATGTCGAGCGAGAGCACGCGCTTGCCTTTCAGTCCTTCCGGCACTTCGCCATTGACCACACGCTGCGCCAAGCCTTCGACAATTGCGGTTTTACCGACACCCGGCTCGCCGATCAGCACCGGGTTGTTCTTGGTGCGACGTTGCAAAATCTGGATGCAGCGGCGGATTTCCTCATCACGCCCAATCACCGGATCGAGCTTGCCGCTTTCAGCGCGCGCGGTCAGATCCATGGTGTACTTTTCCAAAGCCTGACGCGACTCTTCGGCATTGGCATCGTTGACGCTTTCGCCACCGCGCAGCTTGTCGATGGCCTTCTCAATCATGCCCTTGGTAGCACCCGCCTTGCGCAGCAACTCGCCGGTCGCGCCTTTATCCTCAACCGCCGCCAACAGGAACAGCTCGCTGGAAATGTAGGCATCCTTGCGTTGCTGCGCCAGCTTATCGGTCACATTCAGCAGGCGGCCAAGGTCATTGGAGACATGCACCTCGCCCGCCGCACCGCCGCTGACCTTGGGCATGGCATCCAGCGCCTGATTCAGCTGGGTGCGCACCTGATTAACGTTGACCTCGGCGAATTGCAGCAGCGCACGCGCCGAGCCGCCGTCTTGGTCAAGCAGGGCGGCCAGCAGGTGAGCGGGCTCGATGAAAGAGTGATCGCGCCCGATGGCGAGCGATTGGGCATCGGCCAGGGCTTGCTGGAATTTGGCGGTTAATTTGTCCATACGCATGTGAAGAAGCTCCTCAATGGTGAAAGTTATGCCTTGAGTATGGTGTGGTTTTGGCTAATTCAAAGGGCAACCGACGCAGAATCGTCTGCCATAACAGGCTGCTGAAATACTTGTTTCAGCAGCCTGTTATGGCAGGACATGGATGTCCTGCACGAAAACCAATCACAAAAGTGATTGGTTTTCGTCTACCGAGTCCGGGCATGTACCGGACTCGGTAGGGCTCAGCTCAAGCCAGGCGACTGCGCCGCCGCCCATGCGCGGCGTAAGCCCGGTACGCCAGCCATTGGCCGCAGCAATATCACGCACGATGCTCAAGCCCAGGCCAGAGCCGGGACATTGTGGATTGCGCGAGGGATCCAGGCGGGTAAAGGGCTCGAAAGCATCCTTACACTGGGCTTCGGTCAACGGCTCACCCGCATTTTCCAGCTCAATGCGTACACCGTCCTCAAGCACCCGCGTGCGCAACACGTACGGAGGGCGGCCATGCTTGAGCGCATTATCGATCAGGTTGCCCAGAATGCGCTCCAGCGCCTGGCGGTTGATGAAGAACGCGGCCTCTGCGCGCGCGTCCAGCTCAAGGGGAATATCCCCGCCGCGCACCTTGAGCCATGCGCTGATGTGCGAATTCAGCATCACCGGCTCAAGGCGGCGGTTTGAACATCCCGCAGTAAAGTCAACATAGCTGTCGATCAAATGACGCATTTCGCTCAGGTCATCCGCAATACGCGCAAGACGCGCGGGATTGGCGGTCACGCGGGCAAGCTCCAGCGCAAGCTCCATGCGCGCCATCGGCGAGCGCAGGTCATGGGCAATACCCGCCAGCAGAACGCTGCGTTGCTCTACCATGCGCCGCAAGCTCTCAGCCAGCGTGTTACAGGCGTTCGCCAGGTCATTGAGCTCTTTCACACGGCTATCGGCGGGGATGAGCTTGTCCTGATTCGCCGCCAGGCGCTGCGCATTCTGGCGCAGGATGTGCAGAGGGTGCGCCAGCCAGCGCGCCAGCAACCAGGCGCCGAGAACCGCAATCAGAACCACAAAGGCAAACATGGCGGACAGGGTCAGCACAGGCGCCGTGCCGATGCGATCATGCGAA
This sequence comes from uncultured Gammaproteobacteria bacterium, assembly GCA_938004235.1. GTDB lineage: Bacteria > Pseudomonadota > Gammaproteobacteria > Halothiobacillales > Halothiobacillaceae > Thiofaba. The sequence goes on along the minus strand of CALKWL010000151.1, from coordinate 1,285 downwards.
AAGCCCAACCAGAGCTGGCCTGTCGGCATGTTCACGGCAAAGGCATAGTCCACCCCGGGATACAACACGCGCTGGATCGTGATGTCCTGCCCGAGCTTTTCACCCAGGACTTTTTCCATCACGATCAGATAGGGAAAAAACAAGGGCTTTTCCGGCTTGGAAAGGGGAATCGCCTGAAGCAAAACCAGCTTGTGTTCATCGGCCATGCGCCGCGAAAAAGACTCCCGCTGCTCAGGACCTGAAGCCGATAGCGCCTTGATATCCTCCACGATAATGGTAGAAAAATCCGTCGTGGCCACGCGCAATAGCGGTATCCACGCCAGAAAGGCGGCCAGACTCCACAACGCCAGCAAAGTGAGCAGCGCCATGAACAGATGCGTGCGCACAAGCCGCTGAACCAGGGTCGTTTCGCGCGTCATGCGTCGCCACTTGGGTCAAACAGATAGCCCATCCCGCGCACGGTTCGCAAATAGCGCGGCTCAGCCGGGTCAGCTTCAATTTTACGGCGCAGCCGTGCGACACGCGCATCAATCGAGCGGTCAAACGGCAGCCGCTCATTCAAGCTGCGCGCCCGGTCAAGCAGCGCCTCACGGCTAAGCACCTGTCCGGCATGCTCCAGCAGGACATGCAGCAAGGAAAATTCCGCCGCGCTCAGCTCAACATTTTGCTCGTCGCGCTGAAGGGTGCGCCGCGCAACATCCAGCCGGAAGCGCCCAAACTGGCGCACAGGCTGCTCATTGCGCGTCGGCTCACGACGACGCAAGACGACGCGAATACGCGCCAGCAGTTCGCGCGGGTTGAACGGTTTAAGCACGAAATCTTCCGCCCCCATTTCCAGCCCCGCGATACGGTCGGCATCTTCGGCGCGCGCCGACATCATGACGACCGGTACGCGCGTCCCCAGGCGGCGCGCAATCGACAAGCCATCCTCCCCGGGGAGCATCATGTCCAGCAAAAGCAGTTGCGGCATGCCCTCGTGCAAACAACGCTCCATGGCATGTGCATCGCACGCGGCGCGCACTCTGAAACCGTAAAGCTCCAAATAGTCGCGCAGCATGTCTGCCAGGGCGGCGTCGTCATCGACGACGAGTATGAGCGGCGGTGAATCGGGCTGAGGCGCTGTTGTCATGGAGTGTCACACAAAATCACACAAGCAGCATTAAACATCACATGAACTGAGCAAACATAGCCCTGCGTGGGGTTTGCGTCACAGCTTGGCGGTTTGCGGCGTGATCTGACCCAAAATTTTAATCAACAAAGGAGCTCCGACCATGCGTTTACGCTT
>CALKWL010000150.1 GCA_938004235.1 uncultured Gammaproteobacteria bacterium | reverse complement strand
CCACCGAGATCTACACTCTTTCCCTACACGACGCTCTTCCGATCTCACGCCGAGTGGGAATATCTGGAACATATTCTCAACTCAATCAGCGCCATGCTGACCAAGTATGAAGACAATGTCGCCATTGCCGTGGTGGTGTTCGGTCCCGGCATTCACCTTCTGGCCAAGCAGCCCAAGCGCGACATTCCCGAGCTTTTGCGCCAGCGTGTCAAGGCGCAGGCCACCGATTACGGCGTGAAATACATCGCCTGCGGCAACACGATGAAGACCATCGGCTGGGAAAAGAAAGACATGGCGGACTTTGCCCTGGTCGAAGAAGTGGGTGCCGCGAGTCTGATGGAGCTGCAAGAAAAAGGCTACGCCTATATTGCCTGGTAAGCGGGGCGAAACATGATGCAACTGAGTCTCACCCGTCCGGATGACTGGCACATCCACCTGCGCGACAACGCCATGCTGCGCGCCGTCGTGCCCGACGTCGCACGCGAATTTGCCCGCGCCATCGTCATGCCCAACCTGGTTCCGCCCGTCCTCACGACAGACGATGCCGTCGCTTACCGCGAGCGCATTCTCGCGGCTGTACCTGCGGGCATGCACTTTGAGCCGCTGATGACCTTGTACCTCACCGGCCAGACCGCACCTGCAGAAATCCTCCGTGCCAAACAGAGCGGCATTATTCACGCCGTCAAACTCTATCCGGCGGGCGCGACCACCAACTCCGACCGCGGAGTGACCGACGTTCGCGCGGTTTACCCCGTCTTCGAAGCCATGCAGAAAGAAGGCATGGTGCTATGCGTTCACGGCGAAGTTGTGGATGCGAACATCGACATTTTCGACCGTGAAAAGGTGTTCATCGACCGCGTGCTTGCGCCCTTGCAGCGCGAGTTCCCCGCCCTGAAAATCGTGATGGAACACATCACCACCCAGGACGCTGCAGATTTCGTCAACGCCATGCCCGAGCATGTCGGCGCAACCATCACCGCCCACCATCTGCTCTACAACCGCAATGCCATGCTCGTGGGCGGCATTCGCCCACATTTTTACTGCCTGCCCATTCTCAAGCGCGAAACCCACCGCCAGGCGCTCGTCAACGCGGCCACCAGCGGCAAACCGAAATTTTTCCTCGGTACCGACAGCGCACCGCACCCCAAAGGAGCCAAAGAATCGAGCTGCGGCTGTGCGGGTTGCTATACGGCTCATGCAGCGATTGAGCTGTATGCCGAAGCCTTTGAACAGGCGGGCGCGCTGGACAAATTGGAAGGCTTTGCCAGTCACTTCGGCGCCGATTTCTACAACCTGCCGCGCAACACCGACCGCATCACCCTGGTGAAGGACGACTGGGCGGCTCGCCCCCTGATTGAAGTTGAGCCTGGTATCGAACTCGTGCCCTTGCGCGCTGGCGAAACCCTGCGTTGGCGCATCCAGTGAGTGCGCCCAAAAGCCTGATGGCGAGCCGCTTTCGCGGCTTTTTACCCGTCGTGGTGGACATGGAAATGGGCGGCTTCGATTGCGCCACCGATGCCGTGCTGGAGATCGGTGCGGTGATTCTCGGCTTTGACGAGGCGGGGTGCCTGGGCAGCGGCGAACGCATCGGGATGCATGTTGCCGCCTTCCCTGGAGCGCGCATTCTCGACGAGGCGCTCAAGGTCAACAAAATCGACCCGCACGACCCTTTGCGTCACGCCATAGAAGAGCGCGAGGCGCTGGACTTACTGTTCGCGCCAATTCGCCGCGCGATGAAGGAAACAGGCTGTAAACGCGCCGTGCTGGTCGGGCATAACGCACATTTCGACCTGGGCTTTTTGAACGCCATGACCACGCGCACTGCGCACAAGAAAAATCCCTTTCACCCGTTTACCGTGTTCGACACCGCCACACTCGGCGGCCTGGCCTATGGGCAGACCGTGCTGGCCAAGGCGTGCAAGGAAGCCGGGTTGGATTTTGACGGCAAACAGGCTCACGGCGCACTCTACGATGCCGAAATGACCGCCCTGCTGTTTTGCAGCATTGTGAACCTGTGGGGAACGCATATCCGCCCAGCGCTGGACTTCAGGGGGAGCCCGTCGGACGCTGTACGCGCTTGAGAGCTTGTGAAAATATCCCCTCACCTACTGCGGCTGCCACAGGACGAGCCGAGCGCCTCTCCCGCGAAGCGAGCTTCCGGCATGGATGCCGGAAGGGTGCTAGGCCAGGACGCGCCCGGCGGTGTTGCGGGAACCCCAAAAGTCGCTCACGTAGGCTCGGCTACGCTCGCGATTTTTTGCACCCCGCGCCTTGCCGGACACGCCCAGGGTCACCCTCGCGACGGCAGACGTCATTCACTCGACATCGTAAACAGGCACAAAAAACCCCGCCGAAGCGGGGTTTCTGTGTCATGTACGCAGGATGCGCATCACGCAGTGTGGTAATCCATCACTTTCTGTACTTCATTCTTCGAGCCGAGAATAACCGGCACACGCTGGTGCAGCTTGCTTGGCTTGATGGACATGATGTGTTCAGTGCCGGTGATCGCCATGCCGCCCGCCTGCTCGACCAGCATGGCCATCGGGTTGGCTTCATACATCAAACGCAACTTGCCGCCCTGAGCTTTGATCTTGCTGTCGATTGGGTACATGAAGATACCGCCGCGGGTCAGGATACGGTGCACATCGGCGACCATGGAAGCAATCCAGCGCATGTTGTAGCGCTTGCCCAGCGGGCCGGTTTCACCCGCGATGCAGTCAGCAACATATTTGCGCACGGGCTCCTCCCAGAAGCGTTGGTTAGACATGTTGATGGCGAACTCAGCGGTGTCCGCCGGAATGGTGATGTTTTCATGCGTCAGCATGAATTCACCGATGTTCTGATCGAGGGTGAACATGTTCACGCCTTGACCGGTGGTCAGAACCATCATGGTGGACGGGCCGTAGATGCAGTAGCCCGCGCACACCTGCTCGGTACCCGGCTGCATGAAGTCGGACTCTTGCGGGTCAATCACGCCTTCAGGCGCACGCAGCACGGAGAAGATGGTGCCCACGCTGACATTGACGTCAATGTTGGAGGAGCCGTCGAGCGGGTCGTACACCACCAGATACTTGCCGCGACGCGCATTCGCCGGCAGGTGATACACCTCGTCCATTTCCTCGGAAGCCAAGCCCGCCACCTGACCGCCGCGCATCAGGGTGTTGGTGAACACGTCGTTGGTGATGATGTCCAGCTTCTTCTGGGTCTCACCCTGCACGTTCTCGGTTTCGGCGCTGCCCAGAACGCCGATCAGATCGCCTTTGTTCACGTAGTTGGAAATCACCTTGCACGCACTGACGATATCGTTCATCAGCAAAGTGAATTCACCGGTCGCGCCGGCATGGGTGCGTTGGCTTTCGATTAAGAAATGGGTCAGGCTGGTGCCGAGCTGCATAATGCAATCCTCTTGTTAGACGCTTTAGAATGAAACTGATTAGTCATGTGACTTGGGCATGATAGCCCTGCGTTCACTCAGCGACAATCCGCACCAACCACCACACATCGAGGAATTCCGCCATGGCACACAACATTCTCTACGCACAGTCAGGCGGCGTGACCGCTGTAATCAATGCCAGTGCCTGCGGTGTTATCGAAACGGCACGCCGCTTCCCGGAGAAATACGGCAAGGTGTTTGCGGCGCAGGAAGGCATTCTCGGCGTGCTGCGCGAGCAACTCTACGACCTCGATCAAGAAGACCCCGCCCAAATCGCCATGCTGCGTCATACGCCCGGCGGCGCGTTTGGTTCGTGCCGCATGGATATTGGCTCGCCGGAGACTCACCCTGAACAATACGCACGCCTTGTCGAGGTTTTCAAAGCGCACGACATCGGCACGTTTTTCTACAACGGCGGCGGCGGCTCCATGCTGACGGCAGCGAAAGTGGCGCGATTTGCACGCCAGCATGGTCTGGATCTGACCGTGATCGGCGTTCCGAAAACCATCGACAACGACCTTCCACTGACCGACACCAGCCCCGGTTTCGGCTCAGTCGCCAAATACATTGCCACCAGCGTGCGTGAAGTGGCGCTGGATCTTGCCGCCATGTCCGGCACATCGACCAAGGTCTTCATTCTCGAAGTCATGGGACGTCACGCGGGCTGGCTGGCCGCCGCCGCCGGGCTGGCCTTCGAGGGTGAAGACACCCCATTGCTCATTTTGCTGGCAGAAATTGATTTCGACCCGCAACGCTTCATTGCCGCACTGCACGAAAAAATCGCCCGGCATGGCTGGTGCATCGTCGTCGCCGCCGAAGGCCTGATGTGCAAGGGTCAGTTCTGCACCCAGGCAGCAGAGAGTGAAATTTTCGGCCACGAGCAACTCGGAGGACTCGCACCCATGCTGGCCAAGCTCACCCGTGAACAGGGTTACAAGACCCACTGGGCTGTATCCGACTATTTCCAGCGCTCTGCGCGGCATCTGTCGTCGCGTGTCGATGTCGAGCAGGCCTACGCCTGCGGTGCGGCGGCAGTCAGTTTTGCCCATGAAGGTAAGACAGACGTCATGGTCGCCATTCGCCGCACCTCCGATGTTCCTTACCTATGGACGCTTGACGCCGTTCACCTGGATCATGTGGCGGATATCGAATTGCCCGTACCAGCGGAATATATTCGCCCCGATGGTTATGGCATCACCGAAGCGGCGCGGCACTACATGCTGCCCCTGATTCAGGGGGAAGACGCCCCTCCATTCCGCGATGGTCTGCCTGTGTTCGCCAAGCTCAAATTGCAACACACCCCTGCCAAGCTGCCGCCGTTCGAGGTTTGAGCGAAAGGGCGCGGGAACTGTCCGAATGAGCTAGTCTCGTGACGAGAATCGTCCAACCCTTCCCACAGGAGCCCGTCATGCACGATTTGTCCACCTACACAGCCGTCACAGGTCAAAGTCTCTGGCTGGATAATCTTTCGCGTGCTCAAGCGCTCGAAGGGCGCTTGAAGTATGCAATTGACCATCTGGGCGTACGCGGGGTGACCTCCAACCCATCCATTCTGGACAAGGCCTTGCGCGAATCACCGGCCTACTACCGTGCAGATTTGCGCAACCTCCGCCTGGAGCTCGTTGATCTTGAAAGCATTTACGAGCATTTGATTGCACGCGACGTAAGATCGGAAGAGCACACGTCTGAACTCCAGTCACGTCAGTCAATCTC
>CALKWL010000149.1 GCA_938004235.1 uncultured Gammaproteobacteria bacterium | reverse complement strand
GCTCAGTGTGGTTGCGAATCAGCGCCAATTCCCGATAACCAGTCCAGACGTAGCCAACAGGCATGAACAGCATGGCGACGGCGATCAAGAGGAAATACGGCCGTCCCTCAACAGATGGTGCAGGCCAACCGGGAAAGCCCGGGATGACCAGCTGTGCGTACTTGATCGCAAAGATGATGTCGATCACGCCAATGAGGGAAATAAGTAGGGGCATGGGCCACGGCCGTTTCTGGACAAAGTGTCCAGAAACGGCAGAAACAAAAGAAACGATGCCGGCGAATAGAAACATGGCAATCGTGGACCACACCCAAATATCTGGGGGGGAAATCATTTTATATTAGATTTTCCCGAACTGTTCGGCGCCAATGATACCTTGCGCTTGCAATGTCTGAAGCAGGGCAGACTTTTCGTCATCGTTCATTTGGGCGAGCTTGCGCTCGGCGTCTGCCACCAATAACTTGCCACTCAGAACAGACTGCAACCCTCGTTTTTCTGCGGCTAACGCGCGCTGTTGTTCACCAATGAGGTTGATAGCAGCCTCTAGCTGTTCAATGCTCATATCTTCGGGACGCAGTTCGTCATTGGTCATATCATCAGGATTCATCTACTTGTCTCCTTGGGGCATGCTGAATGATTTTCGCACGCCCAAATGTTTCTTTTGATTCAATACCTCTGGCGCGTTCCGGTCGGATATAACGGCGTAAATTGGTGTTCCAAGCCGCCTCGTTAGCGGCAGACTTCAAAATGTAGCGGTCATCAGATAGGCCAAATGGGATACCAAGTCTGGTAAGGATGGCCTGGTCAAAAATCACTTGTTCGCGCTTGGCAAACTCTTCGGCGGATTTTCCTTTTACCCGAAGGGCTTTACTCAATAACAAAGCTGCTTGCCACGGCAACGAGGCAACTAGCTGGCCATTACGAAGCAAAAGAACGCATTCCCCTTCCTGGCGTACGGTCAACTCCGACACGGTGCCCATTAAAACAGTCATCCTCTTCCCTCTTGCGTGGCTTACAGTTTGAAAATCTTGTCGGCGCCACTGTCCCACTGCACAGTAATGTCACCACCGTTTGGGGTGACTGGTAAATTCGTGGCAGTGTCGATATTGGCGATCAGCCGGCTGGTAGCTTCTACACCACTGTCCTGGTAAATATCAATGCTTTCTGCATCGTCGCCGGTGACTGTTGAAAAAGTAATGTCAGCGGCATCGGCCACACCATCTGTGGTGGTTTTTGACGCGAGATTGCCACTGGTGGCCACGCGAGCGGGTGCTGCACGATCAGCAAGGTCTTGATCTAAGGCCAGATCGGGAACATCATCAGCCTCATCGATCAACATGATCTTGATGTTGTCTCCATCCCAATCGATATCCCCGGCGAGAAACCCTTCTCGACCAAAATCATATAATCCGTTTGCCATGATGATTCTCCTAGCTGCTGGTAGCTGTGATGGAACGTTTGAGGCGCAGCCTACCCTCAAATACCACTGCTGGTTTGCCATCGAGCGTCAATCTCGCTTCATGGTAGTAGCGACCGGGCAACAACCCGTTGGTGTCTGTTTCATCAATAGGGATTCGCATGGCATCGGCCGTATCAGCTGAATCAACTAGCGCAATCTCCCCCACCCCGATGGCATCGCGGGTTTTTTCTATCAGGGCTGCATCTGTGCCGACCGCTGATTTCGATGTAAATACACCGTAATAAATGATGCCGCCGGTCATGTTCACCGGCTGCCCGTCAGCGTCCACGATGGGGATAGTTACCACCTTCGCTGCACCTTGATAAAGGGTTAAATCTTGATCTTCTTTGGTCATGATAAATTTCCTTGCAGGTCTGCATCGGGAATGTAGGAGCCGGAGAGCGTAACATCCACGATGTAAGACCCTTCCAAACTTTCCTCGACTGCGTAAATACCCAGCAGGGTTATTTCCCCTGCCGCATTGATGGCAACCGCAACAACGGCCGTACCAAACAATTCCCCGCTTGAAATCCCCGTAGGTCTGATATAAAGCGTGTCTTTGGTAACAACGGCCGTACCAAAACCCTCCCCACTGCCAATGCCAGAAGAAAGCAGGGTGATAAGCGGCTGCATAGAGGCTGTGCCAAAGGCTTCCTCGCTGGGTATGCCACTGGCCTGCACCGTTGTTAAGAGTTGAACAACGGCCGTACCAAATGCTTCTTCTGAATCAATGCTGACGGGAAGTAGAATTACCGCCCCCGGCTGGACAGCTCCGCTACCAAAAGCCTCCTCGCTGGGGATGCTGCTGGCAACAAGAGAAATTGCGGCTTGCAAGCTGGGCGAGCCGAATGTCTCCTCGCTAGGGACGCTGCTGGCCGCAAGCGTAATTAGGGAATCAATAACGGCCGTACCAAAGGCTTCCCCACTGGCAATGCCGGCAGCTTGTAAGAAAAGCACGCCCTGACTAACCGCGCTGCTGCCAAAAGTTTCCGCGCTGGCAATCCCTGATGGCAATAAAACAATTGCTCCGGGCAAAATAACGGCCGTGCCAAAAGCCTCTTCACTAGCAATACCAGATGCCGCCAAGATGGTGGAAAAATCTAGCGTAGGGCTACCAAATGCCTCCCCACTGGTGATGGCACTGGCAAGCAAGGAAACTGCGCCTGGGGTCAAAATTTGCGACCCAAGAGCCGCCTCGCTGGCAATAGATGTGGGCAGCAGCAATATCGCACCGGGTAGCAAAACTGCCGTTCCAAATGTCTCACTGCTGGGGATTCCTGACGCGGTGAGTGTGGTAAAAAGGTTGAGTACGGCCGTGCCAAAGGCTTCTTCGCTAGAAACCGCATTTGCCAGAAGGATTACACCACCAGGGGCAACAACGGCCGTGCCAAAGGCTTCCTCGCTGGCAATCGCGCTGGCAACAAGAGTTAGCGCACCTTGAGAGAGGGTTGCTGTGCCAAATGTTTCACCGCTGGCTATGGCATTGGCAATAAGGGCTATGCCACCAGGGGTGATAACGGCTGCGCCAAAGCCTTCCCCACTGGCAATCGCGTCAGCCAGAATGGTTAGACTACCAGGGGCAATAACGGCCGTGCCAAAGGCTTCCTCGCTGGCTATCGCGCTGGCCAGCAAGTCAACACCACCTACTCCAACCACGGCCGTCCCGAATGCTTCTAGG
>CALKWL010000148.1 GCA_938004235.1 uncultured Gammaproteobacteria bacterium | reverse complement strand
ACAAAGAGTGCATGACGTTTTAGGTCAATGCAATCGTCTGGGATGCGACAATTAACACCAAGCACGCCTCACTCGCTGCGCTTTGTGCACCAAGCGTTCAACCAACCCATAGGAGCGACCTTGGTCGCGAATATCCCGATGCAATGAAAACCTTCGTGAGCAAGCTCGCTCCTACAGCGATTTCATTCAACGAGATGCGAGTTGTAGTTGTAGGCCGGACAAGCGTAGCGCCTCCGGCTTGAGTGCTTTGCCGGAGGCGCTGAACGCGAAGCTGGCGCAAGCCCGCTTGTCCGGCCTACGGCGATTTCATTCAACAAGATGCCAGCAGCACCCCCAAACGCCCCCAATCAAAACTCGCCCCCGGATCAGTCTTGCGCCCCGGCGCAATATCCGCATGTCCGGCAATGGCGCGCAATGAGGGATAAGCCTGCTGCAAAGCCGCAATCAGCCGCGCCAGACTCGCGTACTGCGCCTCGGCATAGGGCAGATCATCCGTGCCCTCAAGCTCGATGCCGATGGAAAAATCATTGCACCCCGCCCGCCCCTCAAACGACGACGCCCCCGCGTGCCAGGCACGCAAATGAAACGGCACATACTGCGTCACCGCGCCATCCCGCCGAATCAGCAGATGCGCCGACACCCGCAAATGCGCAATCCCGGCAAAATAAGGATGCGCCGCCGGGTCAAGCCGCCCCATAAACAGATCATCAATCCACGCCCCGCCAAACTCCCCCGGCGGCAGACTGATGCCATGCACCACGATTAACTCGGGCTCCACACCCAGCGGACGCAGGTCGTGATGCGGTGAGGGTAAAAAGGCCGCATCCACCAACACCCCAGCGTTTGCATCCACCCGCATCATTGTGCAATCCCCCCGGCAACGACCACATCCCAATCGCCGCACATCACACCGCCGCTCATATCAGTCGCCAAAAATTTAAGGCTTACAAAAAACCGCGCGTTGGGACACGCCCACACACTGACCTCAAACAAACAGGACATCCGCCTAAAAAGCTTAGGGAAGCGCTGATTAATTCAGTGCTTCCCGTTTGGGGCAGAGCGAGCTGATTTATTCCAGGGATGGAATAAATCAGCATTGACTTAGTTTGCAGCGAAATAGAGATGCACGGTTGTGCTTGTCCAAGTGGCAACGCCCGAGCCAAAAAAGTCCTTGTCTTCCGTCCATACAGGGCAATCCAGCAACAATGCCGCCGCCAACGCAGGCCAATCATCAGCATCACGCTGACCTATGCGTACCAAAGCTGCATCTTTCAAACCCTCAAGTTCGCTCTCAGCCACAAGCTGTATGGCCTTCATCACACCATCAAGCGCGTCACGCCAGACATCTTCATGGATGCCGCGAGCCGAGGCCATGTGCGCAAGGTAATGCCTCGCTTCATCAAAATTGGGTGCGGCGATGTAAAAAGCCACATGCTCGACCGCATTGAAAATCAAAGTCTGAACCTTGGTTCCCAAGACCGCACGAATGAGGATATTCGCATCGAGAACAAGGCGTTTATGCTGCATGGTGATGCTTGCGCCAGTGCTTGAAATCCTCCAGCAGATCGTCTTCGCCCACACCAAGACGCGCCATTTCCTCATGCAAACGCCGACTTGCGTTCAACATGGCTTCACGCTCAGTTAAAGCGGGCTGCTTGGGCACAGGAATGTAAAAACCAATGGTTTGACCGTGGCGGGTCACGGCGATGGGCATGGTTGACTCAAGATATTCGGCTAATTTTTCGCGTAATTCGCGCACACCGATACGAGTGGGCATGATAGAAAACCTCAGGCAGATCGAAACTCTTGTGTACACAAAACTAGCATTCCTGCCCTGCTTCAACAAGGCACCTAATCCAGTTATTTCAAAGGTCTTGCACCAAATCACCCCAGCATGGCAAAGCATCGAAGGGCGAGACACATACTTGATCCGGCACGGTTATATCTGGAAGTGTGGGAGCGGGCTTGCCCGCGAAAGGCCTTAGCAAAAGCCCTCGCGGGCAAGCCCGCGCCTACCATTCATTAAGTGTCAGGCGGCTAGCAGCCTTTCGGACTTTGGGAGTCGAAGCGAAAATCTGGCTGGGCGAGGGCAGATTTTGCCGCTTTTGCAGGGCAATAGTGGGTTCTATTGCCCAAAAAAGCGGTGAAATATGCACCGTCCAGACGGATTTGCAGCCGATTATTCCAAAGTCCGACAGGCTGCTAGGCACAGGCCACTGGAAAACCCGTCATTCCCGCGCAGGCGGCGATCCAACGCCGTTGATATGACTGAGCATCCACCCTCAGCGGGACAACGTAGCCAGGCTCATTAGCCCACTTTATGACACCATCCGCCAAAGCTTAACCAAAAATTCACACACAAGTCATTGACTGGGCAAAAAAAAAAAAACAAGATAACTTACATGCAACAGGGATAAGGCCACACCCATTAAAACGCATCCCGCACCGATCAAACCGCAACCATCAGGACACCGCCATGAAAACCACGCGCTGGATACGTCGTCAACCACACCACCCCAGCTCACTTGGCCTGCTGACCGTCATACTGTGTTTTGTGCTCAGCTTGGACGCAGCGGCCTACGAACCGGATACCGAGTTTGCCGATGTGGTTAATTGTCGCGTACCGGAAGATTGCGCGGTTTTTTGACAAAGCACTCAGGGTG
>CALKWL010000147.1 GCA_938004235.1 uncultured Gammaproteobacteria bacterium | reverse complement strand
TGTCCTCATTCGGTAACAGGCACACAAACGATTCCAGTGTGGCCTTGTCATCGGCATCGAGCGGGAAGCTCATCAGGCGCAGCAGCCGCTTGGCCCGGTTCAGCGCAGCGGCGGGGTCTCCCACCCGGTCGTACGTGCGCCGGAATAACCACATCAGCCGGTCGGCCTCGCCATCCCATAGGGTTGGGCGGATACGGCCGTATGCTTCGGTGGTGCTGCCGATAAACGCCTTGGCTCCGTTGGCCAGAAACGCCTGGGCAATCGGGCCGCCGCCATCGGCTGCGCTAAAGCAAACCTCAGCAAAAACCACAGTGCCGGACCAGTCGCGTGCGCTCACCATTTCGGGCGTGAGCGCCGTAGGGCCGACGGTGTTGCCCGCCTGGCCGTAATAGTTCGGCTGGCTGGGGTAGCCGTGCAGGTTTAGGTACACAATGTCCGCCTGGCTGGCTTTGACCAGATGCCCGGTCATCACCTCGGCCGCTTTAGACGGACAGACCAGCGGCGTCACGCCGCCAGCCATTTTTGTTGCCTGCACCCAATCGGCCGCGCAGTAGGCCCACACCGTAGTCATGCTTATTTCTTGCTCGTAGAAGCGGCTGCCTTCTTTTCGACCTCAACCAGCTTGCCGTCGGCCGAGGCGCGCATGACGCGCGGGGTTTTGGCTGCTTCGACCTCAGTCTCACCGGCGACAAAGATTTCTTGCCCCGGATGGTCTGGGTGCTTCTCCCACAAGGCCACGTCGTTGTTGTTCAGGCCGCTTTTTACAAAAATCGTGTCTTTGGACATGCTTTTTTCCTTTTATCGGCTCAGGAAACGGCCGTTCCCGTGAAATTCAGTTGGGAAACGGCCGTTTCGGGCGCTAATTCAGCTAATTTAGGCGTTCACCACCAGCACATGAGACGCACCAGCGTCCATGATGGCGTAGCCTTCGGTCTCGGTCATCGTCAGGGATTGAATCTGGGTTTTGGTGAAGCGTTCCACCTCGGCGATTTCCGCGCCGATTTCAAAGACACGCTCAACCGTCATACGCGGATCCCAACCCACAATCTTGTTGGCGGGGGCATCCCCGGTCCAACCTAACGGCACTGGCCCGGCAAAATCCTGGTTGATTGGCGTCACGCCGCCGATGGGCATGTTGCCGTAGGAAACGATGGGGTAGTTGGCCGTACCGGCCGACAGCAGCATCACTTGCAGCGCCATTGCCGACGGAGCCAAAGCCACGCCCAGCATGTACGGGTTGGCGAATTCCATCTGGAAGGCCAGCCAACCTTTAAGGGTTAATGTTCCGGCCGTGGCGGCGCTGTCCAGCGTGGTCAGGTTGTGGGTTTCGGCCGACGTGCCGGAGTTGCCGTCACCGTTGACCACCACGTCGATAACGGTGGCCACTTTGTCTACTTCAGCCTGGACGGCCATCAGCTGAATGAACAAGGCAATCTTGTCCATGCGCTGGCGGCGCAGGGTTTCGTAGCTGGCGTCGAGCGAACGGCCGTATTTGTACAGCGTGATTTCCCGATCGGCCGTAGTCACTTTCATCGTGGGCACTTGCGCGCCTTCACCGACGCGCACCATGCGGAAATTGGCTTCGTTCCCTTCATGGTTTAGGTAAGCGGCTTTGTAGACGTTGCTGTCGATGGGGGTTGTCAGGCCCACCAGGGCTGCCAACGGAATGGCGGCGGTGAGCTGCTTTTGCACGCGCAGTATATCGGCCATTGCATACGGCCGTTCCCAACCACCGGCGGCGTAATCTTCACTGAGGAAGGTGGCGCGCTGGGCGGGCGTTTGATGGGCCGCTTTGCGGTACTGGCGCGCCCACCATTCGGGCAGCAGGGCGCGGGTGGCTTCGTTTTGGAAGAAGCGCTCAAAGCGGTCGGCGTAACGGCCGTATGCAGCTTGTGATACGGTCACGATGTCGGCCGCTTGCAGCAGGCGCTCAAACGAGTCCAGGCCGTCGTTGTAATCGGTTTCCATTTGCGTGTCCAAATAAGCGGACAGGCTCATGCCCCGCTCGGCGGCTTCGCGGTACAACTGCGGACCGGCGTCACCGAATCGGGCAAATAACTCTTCTGGGCGTAGTTTGGTTGCTTCGCTCATGTTCGTATGTCTCCTTGTAAATTGCTGCCCGATTAAGGCAGGTGAACCACAACGGCCGTTGTGGTGCTAGGATCAATAATTTTGCCGTCCATCACGCCAAGCTCGGCCGCGACGGCGGTGTTTACTTCGCGGATGTATCCCTCAGCGCTGGCTGCGCCCAGGTCGCCGACAATGCTCTTGCCGCGAGTCAGGGTAGCGCCGGAGCCGCCGGGCAGGGTCACGAAACCGCGCTCAACGGTACACATGCCGTCAGCCTCGACGCTGATCAGCTTACCCAACACGTTCTCAGCATCGCCTACCAGCGTGAGCGTGTCGCTGCTTGTCAGCGATACGGCCAACCCTACCGAGGTAGAGCCGCCGTCAGCGGTGGCGCTGTAGGTGATGGCGCTGTTGTCGTAGGGCACGGTGAAGCGGTAATTCTGGATGCCTTCGTAATCTACAATTGCACGTGGATTTGCCATTTCTCAAATATCTCCTTGTGATACGGCCGTTTGTGGCGCACGTTCGCGCGCAAACGTGCCAAACGTTTTACGCTTTGTGCGCAGCGGCAGGCAGCTCAATGCCCCGGCCGTCTTTTTTCGCAGGTTGGGTTTCGGGCGCGGTGTCGCTTTCTTCACCGTCGCGGGATTGACGGCCGCTCTTGAAGCGCTCGGCAGCAATGGCGGCCCAGTCGTCGCGCATCCGCTTAATCGCTTCCAGGCTGGAGGCGTCCAGATCGGAAGAGCGTCGTGTAGGGAAAGAGTGTAGATCTAGGTGGTCG
>CALKWL010000146.1 GCA_938004235.1 uncultured Gammaproteobacteria bacterium | reverse complement strand
AGATTGACTGACGTGACTGGAGTTCAGACGTGTGCTCTTCCGATCTGATGCCTTGCGACAGCTTGCAACGCTGAATGTCCGCCCGCCGGCGCAGGCGGTGTTCACTCCGCATCCCGGCGAGGCCGCGCGTCTGCTCGGCATGACTTCGGTGCAGGTGCAGAGCGAGCGCCAGTCGAGCGTACAACGCTTGCGCGAGCGCTTTGGCGGAACCTGGGTGCTGAAGGGGCAGGGGAGTCTGGTGGCGTGCGTTGACGGGGTTTATCGTTGCCTGCATGGGCACCCCGGCATGGCCAGCGGCGGCATGGGCGATACGCTTTCTGGCATGTTGGGCGCGCTTCTGGCGCAAGGCATGATGCCCTGTCACGCGGCGCGCTTGGGCGTCGCCCTGCACGCCGCGGCGGGCGAGCGTGCGGCGAAGGCCGAGGGCGGGCGCGGCGTGCTGGCGCTTGATCTGCTGCCCCATGCGCGCCTGTTGCTCGAAGAGATATGCCCGTGCTGAACCTGCATCTTGCTGATGAAGCGGCAACCCAGGCGTTGGGCGCGGCATTGGCTCAAAGCGCTCCGGCAGCGGGCTGGCTGGCCTTGCACGGTGATTTGGGTGCGGGCAAAACCACCCTGGTGCGTGCCTTTCTGCGTGCTCTGGGCTATGCGGGGCGCGTGGTCAGCCCGACCTACACGCTGGTCGAGAGCTATGAAATCGGCTCCCGGCGCATTGCGCACTACGATCTTTACCGCCTCAATGACCCGGAAGAACTGGAATGGATGGGCGCGCGCGAGGATTTTGGCGCGGATACGCTTTGTCTGGTGGAGTGGCCTGAACGCGGTCTAGGCGTGTTGCCCGTTCCCGATCTTGAGCTGCGTTTATTGCACGCGGGCGAGGCGCGGCAGGCAAGCCTGGATGCACAAAGTTCGGCGGGCGCGCTTTGGTTGAGCGAACTTCATCAAGAGCTGAAGAAAAACAACATATCTTCTTCATTCGATTGAAATTTGTTGATTATTGGATTATAACCTCAAGCAACTGTCGGAGGCTGAACCCCGCTTGGGTGAGGTGATTTATGCAAACATCTTTACAAATCAACGTACGTCGGCGCTTTCTGCTCAAACTTCTGGGGGGCGGTGCGTCCTTTTTGTGGTTGCCCGAATCGGCCTATGCCGGGGTGCGTCGCGCCATCAATGCGGGCGAGGCCAGTGTGAGCGAGCGCGGCTCGCGCCTGGTATTCAATCTGACGGCGCCGACGGATCACAAGGTGTTCACCCTGAGCAATCCTGAGCGTGTGGTGCTCGATTTGAAGGAAACCTCGCTGCCCAAGAGCTTTGAAATGCAGCTCCCGGAGGGTGTGGTGGTGTCCCGTCTGCGCAGCGGCATCCAGAATGGCAGTGATCTGCGCCTGGTTTTCGATGTCCAGCAGCCTGCCAAACCCACGGTATTGATGATTCCTGAATCCGACGGCAAGGGATTCAGGCTGGTGCTTGAGCTGGCGCACAAACCGCTCGGAATGCCGACAGTTGCCGTCAAGGAGAGCGATGCCAAGCGTGCCTTTGTCGAGAAGTCAGCTGAACGTGAGTCCAAGCTGCTGCCTTCGGATGAAACTCAAAATCGTTCGCCGGAGCCCAGCGCCAAAGAGATCCGTGAAGCCGAACAGCAGGCGGCTCGCCAGGGCGCGCGTAAGCTGGTGATCGCCATTGACGCGGGACATGGCGGCAAGGATCCCGGTGCTGTGGGTCGCGATGGCACCCGTGAAAAGGATGTCACCTTGGCGATTGCGCGCAAGCTGGAGGCCTTGATTCGGGCCGAACGCGGATTTAAACCTGTATTGACCCGTAACAATGATGTGTTCATTCCCCTGCGTGAACGCACCAATATCGCGCGCCGCCACAAGGCCGACATGTTTATTTCGCTGCATGCCGATGCCTTCAGTGATCCGGATGCGCGCGGTGCTTCGGTGTATTGTCTGTCGCTCAATGGCGCAAGCTCCGAAGCGGCGCGCTGGATGGCCGACAAGGAAAATGCGGCGGATCTGGTCGGCGGCGTAAGCCTGAACGAGCGTTCCGACAGCTTGGCTTCGGTACTGCTTGATCTTTCGCAAACAGCGAGTATGCAGGCTGGAATGGATGCGGGGCAGCGCATTTTGACCGAGCTGGGTGAAATCGGTGCAGTGCACAAGCGCAGCGTACAGCAGGCCGGGTTTATGGTGCTCAAATCGCCGGACATTCCCTCCATGCTGGTGGAAAGCGCCTTCCTGTCCAATCCGGAAGAAGAGCGCAAGTTGCGCACGGCAGCGCATCAGCAGAAGGTAGCGCAGTCGGTGTTCCGTGGGTTGCACGATTATTACGCCAGCAAGGCCATGGAAGGGACGCATTTCGCCATGCTTTGAGGTGTGCCGTCGTCGGCGAACCTCAAGCCTTGAATCCTCTCGTCGCTTGCCACATCCTGCGCGCCTCAATTCCTTATCTCACATGAAGGCATGTCCAGCATCCAGGTTCTCCCTCCGCAACTCATCAACCAGATCGCCGCCGGCGAAGTGGTCGAGCGCCCCTCCAGCGTGCTCAAGGAGCTGGTGGAAAACAGCCTGGATGCCGGCGCGACACGCATTGACGTGGATATTGAGGATGCCGGGATTCGCCTGCTGCGCGTGCGCGACAACGGTAAGGGCATTCCGCGCGACGAATTGCCGCTGGCGATTGCCAGTCATGCCACCAGCAAGATCCAATCGCTTGACGACCTGCTGCGCGTCAGCAGTTTCGGCTTTCGTGGTGAAGCGCTGGCCAGTATCGCTTCGGTTGCCGATTTCAAACTGATTTCCCGCGCGCAGGGCGAAGAGCACGCCTGGTGTATCCGAAGTCCAGGCAATCCGCAACAGGCCGAGCTAGCGCCTGCCGCGCATCCGCAGGGCACGACGATTGAAGTGCGCGACCTGTTTTTCAATGTCCCTGCGCGGCGCAAGTTTCTGCGCGCCGAGCGCACCGAGCTGCATCATCTGGACGAAGTGCTGCGCCGCATGGCGTTGGCGCGTCCGGAGGTCGGTTTTAGTCTGAGCGTGGCAGGAAGAAGTCAGTGGCGTAGTGAAGCCAGCGACGACGCAGGTCAGCGCCTGCGCGTCCTGTGCGGAGCGGGTTTTGCCGATAGCGCGCTGTTTTTTGAGCATGAGCGCGACGGCCTGCGCCTGTGGGGCTGGCTCCAGCCGCCGACGTTGGCGCGTGAGCGTACCGACACGCAGTATTTCTTTGTCAATGGCCGCGCGGTGCGCGACAAGGTGCTGATTCACGCCGTCAAACAGGCCTATGCCGATGTGTTGCATGGCGCACGCCAGGCGGCGTATGTGCTGCACCTGGCGCTCGACCCGGAAAGCGTGGATGTCAATGTGCATCCCGCCAAACTCGAAGTGCGTTTTCGTGAAGCGCGCCGAGTGCATGATTTCCTGTTTTCGACCCTGCATCATGCCATCGCTGAGCAGCGACCGGCTCAAGCCGCGCTGACTCCGGCGGCTCAGGGCGCTCCCCTATTTACGCCGCCTGCGGCGCGCCCGGTACATGCTGCGCCCGCCTCGCAGTCGCGCCTGCCTCTGTCTGCGTCCTCGGTTCAGGAAACCCTGGCAAGTTATCAGGCGCTGGGACGAGGTGAAGCGCCAGTGGACGTTTCCGCAGCGGATATACCGCCCCTGGGCTTTGCCCTGGCGCAACTGCATGGCGTGTACATCCTCGCGCAAAACGCCGAGGGGTTGGTGATCGTGGATATGCACGCAGCCGCTGAACGCATCACCTACGAGCGCTTCAAACAGGCTCTGGAGCAGGATGGTATTCGCCGCCAGCCCTTGCTGGTGCCTGTGCTGATCGAGCTGGACGCGCGTTTGGCGGACGCGGCGAATGAGTATGGCGATCTGCTGCGACAACTTGGTTTGGCGCTCGATCAGCTCAGTCCGCAAACCTGGGTGGTGCGCGAAGTTCCTACGTTGCTGGCACAGTCTGATATTGCCCGTCTGGCGCACGACACGCTGGAGGAGCTCGCTCGGCACGGCCACTCGCGCCAGATTGAAGAAGCCATAAACGCCACGCTCTCGCGCATGGCCTGTCACGGTTCGGTGCGCGCCGGGCGCAAGCTCACGGTTATGGAAATGAATGCCCTGCTGCGCGACATGGAGGCCACGCCGCGCGCCGACCAGTGCAATCACGGACGACCAACCTGGACACGCTTGAGCATGGCGGATCTGGATCGATTATTCATGCGGGGGCAGTAAATGAGTGGGTTGCAATCCATCTGGCTCATGGGTCCCACCGCCTCGGGCAAGACGAATCTGGCGCTTGAGCTGGCGAAGCATTTGCCGGTGGAGTTGATTAGCGTCGATTCGGCGCTGGTGTATCGTGGCATGGATATCGGTACGGCCAAGCCGGATGCGGATACCTTGCGCGAGTATCCGCACCGTCTGATCGACATCATTGACCCCGCCGAGGCGTATTCATCGGCGCGTTTTCGTGCGGACGCGCTGGCAGCAATGCGCGAGATTCATGCGCGCGGCAAGATCCCTGTGCTGGTCGGCGGCACGATGCTGTACTACCGCGCCTTGCAGGACGGGCTGGCGGATTTGCCGGTGTCCAGCCCCGAGGTGCGCTCCGACATTCAGGCGGAAGCAGCAGCGCAGGGCTGGGCGGCGATGCACGCCAAGCTAGCCTTGGTCGATCCGCTGATTGCCGCACGCTTGCATCCGAATGATCCGCAGCGCGTGGGGCGGGCGCTGGAAGTGTGGCGTTTGACCGGCGTGCCGCTGTCCGAGTGGCAGGCGCGCGGGCGCGAGCAGGCTGCGCCGGATGTGGGGCGGGTGCTGAAACTGGCTTTGATGCCAGAGCGCGCGCTGTTACGTGAGCGCATTGCCGAACGTTATGCGCTGATGCTTGAGCAGGGGTTTGTCGGCGAGGTCGAGGCTTTGCGCGCGCGCGGTGATTTGCACCTCGGATTGCCGTCCATGCGTGCTGTGGGGTATCGCCAGGTCTGGGAATTTCTCGACGGCGCCCATACTTATGAGCGCATGGTGGAGCTAGGCGTCACGGCGACGCGCGGATTGGCCAAACGGCAGATGACCTGGTTGCGCAGCGAACGTGATGTGCACGATATTACGCCCAGTCTTGACCAGGCTGACGCGGGGGCGTTGATCGGCGCACTTGAAGCATGGTTAAACGGCGCTGACTTTGCCTTGTGTTAACATCCCCCTACTTTTGAACAGGACTGAAATACCATGGCTAAAGGCCAAAATTTACAAGAGCCTTTTTTGAATATCTTGCGCCGTGAGCGTGTGCCGGTATCCATTTACCTGGTTAATGGCATCAAATTGCAAGGCCAGGTCGAATCATTTGATAATTATGTGATTCTTTTGAAAAATACTGTGAGTCAGATGGTTTACAAGCACGCCGTTTCCACCATCGTGCCGGCGCGCCCCGTGCCGATGGATCTGGATGATGACGGGCAAGAGCACGATGCTTATGGGCGTGACATTTGAATCATTCCCCGCATTTCTCCATGCCGTCTGAAACGGGCGCCGACGTTCAGGACGACGCGCGCCTGCTCAGTTTCAAGCTTGAATCCAAAGACGGTTTTCTAGGTCGGGGGGCAACAACCTCGGCAGGTGACCGGGTCATTCTGGTGCATGTCCGCATCCGGGCGGACGAGTCCCCTGAAGCGGTGGACGAGTTCGTTGAACTGGCACGTTCCGCAGGGGCGAGCATCGATGCGGTCATGATCGTCACCCGCAGTCAGTTTGACGCGCGTACCTTGATCGGCAGCGGCAAGGCTGAAGAAATTCAGCGCGAGGTCGCTGCGGGCAAGGTTGCTTTGGTGATCGTCAATCACGCGCTTTCGCCGAGTCAGGAGCGTAACCTCGAAGCCATATTGCAATGCCGCGTGCTGGATCGTGCCGGGTTGATTCTGGATATTTTCGCCCAGCGTGCGCGTTCGCATGAGGGCAAGTTGCAGGTCGAGCTGGCGCAGTTGCAGCATCTTTCCACCCGCCTTGTGCGCGGTTGGACGCATTTGGAGCGCCAGGGCGGCGGCGGGATCGGTATGCGCGGGCCAGGTGAAACCCAGCTTGAAACCGACCGTCGCCTGGTGGCCGGGCGCATTGCGCAACTTAAGCGCCGCCTGGAAAAAGTACGCGCCCAGCGTCAGGAAGGCCGCAAAGGTCGTCAGCGTGCTGAGTTACCCACGGTGGCTCTGGTGGGTTACACCAACGCGGGCAAGTCCACGTTGTTCAATCGACTGACCGAAGCGGGCGTGTATGTGGCCGATCAGCTTTTCGCCACGCTGGATGCCACGTTGCGCCGGGTGGAGATGCCGCAGGGCGGTGCGATTGTTCTGGCGGACACGGTCGGTTTTGTGGCCGATCTGCCGCATGAGCTGGTGGCCGCCTTCCGCTCGACGCTGGAGGAAACCCGCGAGGCCAGTTTGCTGCTGCATGTGATTGACGCCCAGGCGGAGGGACGCGATGAACGTGTTCACGAAGTTGAGAGCGTGCTTGAACAGATCGACGCGCAGACCGTGCCGCGCCTGGATGTGATGAATAAGATTGATCTGATGTACCGTCCGCCGGGCATCGATTACGACGAAAGCGGGCGACCGCGCCGGGTGTGGATTTCTGCCGCGCGCGGCCTGGGAATTGATTTGCTGTTTCAGGCCATTCGGGAATGCCTGGCGCAGGAAACCGTGTCGCTGGATCTGGATATCGAGCCCTGTGAGGCGCGCTTGCGTGCCAAACTGTACGCAGAGGGTGCGATCACGCAGGAACGTATGGATGAGGCCGGGCATTGGCATTTGGCGGTGACTCTGCCGATGGTGCGCTGGAATCAGCTTGCGGCGCATGAGCCGGGGTTCGCGCGGGCGCTTGACAGGAGACTGAAAAACTCTTCCATGAGTTTTTCAGTCCTATCGAGCCCGGTGGGCTGACGCCAACTTCGCGCTCACGCCCGGACTCGATAGCGACAAATCAATCACTTAGGTGATTGATTTGCGTGCGGAACATCCATGTCCCGCCTCAACAGACGGTTGAAGCGCGTCTGTTGAGCGCGCCAGTTAGCACGACGTCCCCCGCGCGCACGGGGCGCTTTCTTGCTATGGCGTGCGGGCTGCCCATAAAATCCGAGAAGTTTTACTTATGAAGTCTCCAAGAGGACAGTTGAATGGCGTGGAATGAGCCTGGCGGCGGCGGCCAAGACCCGTGGAAAACGCCGCGACGCGGCGGGGATAATGCCCCAAAGGTCGATCAGTGGCTGAAAGATTTACAACGCAAGATGGGAAATTCCGGTGGGGACGCTCAAGGGGAGGGCGGCAGCGGGATGCCCAGCGCGACGACCTTGGGTTTGATTGCAGGCGCCGGTCTGGCTCTGTGGCTGGGTTCGGGCATTTATATCGTCAACGATGGCCAGCGCGCTGTGGTCACGCAGTTTGGCAAATACGTGACCACAGCTGTGCCTGGCCCGCACTGGCATTTACCCGCGCCCATCCAGCAGGTGCAGACTGTGGACGTGGATCAGTTCCGCAGCAAGCAGATGAAAATGCAGATGCTCACCGCGGACGAGAATATCGTCGAGATCGAGATGGCGGTGCAATACAACGTCAAGGATCCGCGTGAGTATGTTTTCAACACGCGCGACCCGGATGGCGTCATGCAGGCCTCGTTTGAAAGCGCGGTGCGTAGCGTGGTGGGCAGAAACACCATGACCTTCGTATTGACCGATGGGCGCGCCGAAGTGGTCACGATGGTCAAGCAGCAGCTGCAAGAGATGCTGGATAACGCCGATCCCGCCTTCCGCACCGGTCTTGAAGTGCAGACGGTCAACATGCAGGATGCTCAGCCGCCGGAGTCGGTGCAGCCGGCGTTTGCCGATGCGATCAAGGCGCGTGAAGACGAGCAGCGTCTGATTAACGAAGCCGATGCCTACCGGGCAGGCATCCTGCCTGTCGCCAAAGGCCAGGCCGCGCAGATTGTGGAGGATGCGCGCGGTTACCGTGCGCGCGTGGAAAAATCTGCGGAAGGTGAGGCTCAGCGTTTCCTCGACCTGTTGGCCGAGGTGAAAAAATCGCCGGAAATCAACCGTCAGCGCATGTATCTTGAGACTTTGGAGGGCGTGATGTCCAAGAGTAGCAAGGTGTTGATGGATACCCAGGGCTCAGCGGGGCAAGGCAATAGCAATGTGGTGCTTCTGCCTCTGGATAAAATGATGCAGGGCGCGCAGGATGTGCTCTCCAGCGCCCAGACGGATGCGCTCAAGCCGGTTGCTCCGGCGGCGCCGGCAACGCCCGCCGTGCGTGTTCAGCCTGATCTGCGTTCGAGGACGGCGCCATGATAAATGCCCTTAAAAACTATTTGATGCCGATTCTGGCCGTGCTTTTCTTTGTTCTATCGTCGGCGCTGTTTACCGTCAGCGAATATGACCGCGTGGTTCTGTTTCGTTTGGGTGAAATTGTGAAAACCGATTTCACTCCGGGGCTGCATTTCAAACTGCCTTTCCTGACCAATGTGAAGCGCTTTGACGGTCGCTTGCAGGCTTTGAATGCACCGCCGGAGCGCTACTTGACCAGCGAAAAGAAAAACGTGATTGTTGATGCCTTTATTCAATGGCGCATCAGCGATGTGGCGACGTTTTATCGCTCCACGCGCGGCGATGACCGTATGGCCAGTTCGCGCCTGACCCAGATTGTGCGCGACGGCATGAAAAATCAGTTCAGCGGCATGACTGTGACTGAGGCCGTTTCCGGCGCACGCGGCGAAATCACCGAGCGCACCCGTCAGGCGGCCAATGTGGAAGCCACGAAGCTCGGCATTGAGATCGTGGCGGTGCGCATTCTGCGCATTGATCTGCCGCCTGAGGTCAGCGAATCGGTCTATCGCCGCATGGAAAAAGAGCGTGCCACCGTGGCTCGCGGCTTCCGTTCACGCGGTGAAGAGCAGGCGCGCCGGATCACGGCGGATGCCGATCGTCAGCGTGAGGAGATTCTGGCGCAGGCTTATGCTGAGTCGCAGGTCATTCGCGGTCAGGGTGATGCGCGTGCGGCGGCGACCTACACGGCGGCATTTGCTCAGGATCCGGAGTTTTTCGAGTTCTATCGCAGCTTGCAGGCCTACGCCAAGGCCTTTGCCGACAGATCGGATGTGATGGTGTTGCAGCCGGACAGCGAGTTCTTCCGCTATTTCAACAGCCCGGACGGTGCTGCACCGAAGAAACCTTGATGGAAATGATGAACGATCTGTGGGCGGCGCTGGCCTTGGTGCTGGTGATCGAGGGGCTGTTGCCTTTCATCAGCCCGCGGTTTTATCGCCAATCCGCACAGCAGCTGTCTGCCTTGCCTGATCGCGCGATTCGCATGATTGGTCTGGCCGTCATTGTGGTGGGTTTGGTGTCGCTCAGTATTGTTCGCGGCTAACTGAGTTATTAAAAATGAATCAAGAAAACAGGTGGCTATTGCCGGCTGGCATCGACGAGCTGTTGCCTGAAGCGGCATGGGCAACGGAGGCTTTGCGTCGGCGCGTGCTCGATCTGTTTCGCAGTTTCGGCTACGAACTGGTGGTGCCGCCGATGGTGGAATATGTCGAGTCCTTGCTGATTCACCACGGTGATGATCTGGATTTGTCCACGCTCAAGGTGATTGACCAGTTGACCGGTCGTCTCATGGGTATTCGTGCCGACATGACGCCGCAGATGGCGCGCATTGACGCGCACAGTCTGGGAAGCGCCGAGCCGACGCGCCTGTGTTATCTGGGGACGGTGCTACACGCGGTTCCTGGCGGCTTTGCCGGTTCGCGTGCGCCGATGCAGGTAGGCGCCGAACTGTTTGGTCATGCGGGGATCGAGAGCGACCGTGAGATTCTGAGCCTGATGCTGGAAATGCTCAGCGTGGTCGGTCTCAAGGAGGTGTGGCTGGATCTGGGGCATGTCGGCATTTTCCGCGCCCTGATGGCGCAGGCGCAGCTCGATGCGGATGATGAGGCCGAGTTTTTTGCCCTGTTGCAGCGCAAGGCCATGCCGGATATTCAGGCTTTTCTGGCCGCGCGTGCGCTCGATGCGGAGCTTTCCGCCATGTTGCTTGCACTGGCAGGATTGCACGGCGAGGGGCTGGAGACGCTGGATCGCGCCCGTGATGTACTGGCGAATGCGGGTGAGGCGGTGAGGTTGGCGCTGGATAGTCTGGGCGAATTGGCGCGTCAGGTGATGGCTGGGACGACAGGCGTGCATCTGCATATCGATCTGGCCGAGCTGCGCGGCTACCACTATCACACCGGCATGGTGTTTGCCGCCTATGTGCCGGGACACCGCGAGGCCATCGTGCGCGGCGGGCGTTATGACGGCATCGGCGAAGCTTTTGGACGGGCGCGTCCGGCTACCGGGTTTTCAGCGGATGTGCGTGCTTTGATCGATTTGATGCACGCGGAAGCGCTCGTTTCGTCGCAGCTTCAGACCTATCTTGCACCTGTACTGGACGCCGATGAGCCGGGGTTTGCTGAGCTTCAGGCTCTGGTGCGCCGCTTGCGCGCCGAGGGGCAGCGGGTTATTCAGGCGCTGCCGTGCGATGAGGCCTCGGGGAGGGCTCTGGGCGAATGCGCGCAAGCCATGGGCTCAAGCATGAGCCCAGAAGTGAGTCATACGCACTGCATCGAGCCGGATATGACGCATGGCAGTGAATTTTGGAAAATACGTGAGATTTGACCTTGATGGCCAAAAATATTGTGGTGTTGGGCTCCCAGTGGGGCGATGAAGGCAAGGGCAAGATTGTTGATCTCTTGACCGAGGATGTGGCAGCGGTGGTGCGTTTTCAGGGCGGCCACAACGCGGGGCATACCCTGTGGGTGAACGGCGAGAAAACGGTGTTGCACCTGATCCCTTCCGGTATTTTGCGCGAAGGCGTGCAGTGCGTGATCGGTAATGGCGTGGTGCTGGCGCCGGATGCCCTGCTCAAGGAAATGACCCAGCTTGAAGCGCGCGGTGTACCCGTGCGCGAGCGCCTGAAGCTATCAAAGGCCTGTCCGTTGATTCTTCCGTACCATGTCGCCATCGACCAGGCGCGTGAGCGTTCTGCCGGGCGCAGCGCGATCGGTACCACTGGGCGCGGCATCGGCCCGGCCTACGAAGACAAGGTGGCGCGACGTGCGTTACGCTTGATCGACTTGCAACACCGCGAACGCTTCGCCGAGAAGCTGGGTGCGGTGCTGGATTACCATAACTTCGTGCTGAAGCATTATTTCAATGTCGAAACCGTTGATTTTCAGCGCGTGCTGGATGATTGCATGGGCTATGCCGAGGTGCTTTTGCCGATGATGTGCGATGTCACCGAATATCTGCACGGTCTGCGTGTCGCCGGAAAAAATATCCTGTTTGAAGGTGCGCAGGGCACCTTGCTGGATATTGATCACGGTACCTACCCTTTCGTGACTTCATCGAACACCACGGCGGGCGGAGCTTCGACTGGCAGCGGCGTCGGGCCTCTGGAGCTGGATTATGTCTTGGGCATCACCAAGGCGTACACCACGCGCGTGGGGGCGGGGCCTTTCCCGACCGAGCTTGAGTACAACGCCGCAGACGATGTGGGCGACCCGGTGGGCAAGCATCTGGGCACCAAGGGGCACGAGTTCGGTGCCACCACGGGGCGTCAGCGTCGCTGCGGCTGGTTCGATGCCGTGGCGCTGCGCCGTGCGGTGCAGATCAACAGCATCAGCGGTTTGTG
>CALKWL010000145.1 GCA_938004235.1 uncultured Gammaproteobacteria bacterium | reverse complement strand
GAGCACCCTGAGTGCTTTGTCAAAAAACCGCGCAATCTTCCGGTACGCGACAGCTGATCCGGCTTGATGGTCTTGATGTCGCGGCTCAGTCATCAGCCGCATCAAGCCGTGCCTGATACGCTTTTACGCCTTGCCCTGAAGCTGCTCCAGGATCGCCGGGTTTTCCAGGGTGGAGATATCGCCGGTGATGTCTTCACCCTTGGCGAGTGAGCGCAGCAGGCGGCGCATGATTTTGCCGGAGCGGGTTTTTGGCAGGTTGTCGCCGAAGCGGATGTCGTCGGGCTTGGCGATCGGGCCGATCTGTTCGGCCACCCAGTTGCGCAGTTCGTCCACCATTTTGGCGGCGTCGTCGCCCACGGGGCGTTCGCCCTTGAGCACCACGTAGGCTGCAATGGCTTCACCCTTGATGTCGTGCGGACGACCGACCACGGCGGCTTCGGCCACGCGCGGGTGGGCGACCAGGGCAGATTCGATTTCCATGGTACCCAAGCGGTGGCCGGAGACGTTCAACACGTCGTCAATGCGTCCCATGATCCAGAAATAGCCATCGGCATCCTTGCGCGCGGAGTCACCCGCCAGGTAGTAGCCGGGGAAATAGTCCGGGAAGTAGGTTTTCTTGAAGCGTGCGTCGTCGCCCCAAATGGTGCGAACCATCGACGGCCACGGCTTTTTGATCACCAGGTAGCCACCGTGTTCGGCATCGACCGGGTTGCCGTGGTCATCGACCACGTCGGCCATGATGCCGGGCAGCGGGCGGGTGCAGGAGCCGGGCTTGGTGGCCACTGCGCCGGGGATGGGGGCGATCATGTGCGCACCGGTTTCGGTCTGCCACCAGGTATCGACAATCGGGCAGCGCTCTTTGCCGATCACGCGGTGATACCACATCCAGGCTTCCGGGTTGATGGGTTCGCCCACGGAACCGAGCAGGCGCAGTTTGGACAGGTCGTACTGCTCCGGAATTTCTTCGCCCATTTTCATCAGGGCGCGAATGGCGGTGGGCGCGGTGTAGAAAATGGTCACGCCATGATTTTGCGCCACGCTCCAGAATCGCCCGGCATCGGGGAAAGTGGGGATGCCTTCAAAAATCACCTGGGTCGCGCCGATGGCCAAGGGGCCGTAGGCAACGTAGCTGTGGCCGGTGATCCAGCCGACATCGGCGGTACACCAGAACACGTCGTCATCCTGGGTGTCGAACACCCATTTATTGGTCAGGATGGCATTGAGCAGATAGCCGCCGCTGGAGTGCTGAATGCCCTTGGGCTTGCCGGTGGAGCCGGAGGTGTAGAGCAGGAACAGCGGGTGTTCGGCGGAGACGAAGACCGGTTCGCAGCTGGCAGGCAGCTCAGCAATCAGCTCATGCCACCAGATGTCGCGCCCTTCGCTCATGTGGACGCCGTGGTTGGTGCGTTGATAAACAATGACTTTTTCAATGCTTGGGCAGCCGTGTTCCATGGCCTTGTCCACG
This sequence comes from uncultured Gammaproteobacteria bacterium, assembly GCA_938004235.1. Taxonomy (GTDB): domain Bacteria; phylum Pseudomonadota; class Gammaproteobacteria; order Halothiobacillales; family Halothiobacillaceae; genus Thiofaba. The sequence continues at coordinate 2,404 of CALKWL010000145.1, read as the reverse complement.
GCATCCTTGAGGGCGATGGTGCGTCCGCCACGGAAACCGCCATCGGCGGTAATCACCGCGCGCGCACCGGCATCGTTGATGCGGTCGCGCAGCGCTTCGGCGGAAAAGCCACCAAATACGATGGAATGCACCAGCCCAAGGCGGGCGCAGGCCTGCATGGCAACCACGGCTTCGGCAATCATCGGCATGTAGATGATGACGCGGTCGCCTTGGTTCAGGCCAAGTGATTTCAGGCCGTTGGCAAGCTGGCAGACTTCAGTGTGCAGTTGTGTGTAGGTGATTTCGCGCACATCGCCCTTGTCGCCTTCAAAACGGATGGCGATTTTGTCGCCGCGTTTTTCTAAATGACGATCAAGGCAGTTGTAGGACACATTCAGCGTGCCGTCTTCGAACCACTTGAAGTGCGGGGCATTATCGGCATTCAGGGTGGTGGAAAACGGGGTCTGCCAGTCGATTTCAACCCGCGCCAGATCTGCCCATGTCCCCTCAAAATCGGCCTCGAATCGTGTGTAAAGCGCGTTCAAGCGCTCTGCGTTCAGGCGCGCGCGGGCGCTGAATTCGGCGGGCGGAGCGAAAACGCGGGTTTCATGCAGGCTGGATTCGAGGGCGTCGGACGACATGGTTGGCTCCTTCAAAAGGACAGAGAAAAAAGTGTCACGCATTCTAGTGCAGGGGCAGGGTCTGGTCACGCATTGCTGCGCGTGCTTTTTTGTCAAAACATAAAAGCCTCCAGTGCCTCACGAACCGAATGCACTTCAAAGCTTGCGCGCTGTAAAGTTACGGTTTGTGAGCATGGAGGCTTGTCTTTATGCGCTCAGGCAGCGTAAAGAGTATGGCACTCGGATCCTAATCCATGGGGTGGCAGCATCGTCGTAAACGTGTGCCAATCGATGAAAGGACAACCAGCAGTAACTGAGGCAATCTCACCCTCATTCAAGGTTTGGAGCCAACACTCAGAATAGGCGGGGTGGAAGCGGAGTCGTTGGAGTTGGAGTTGGAGTTGGAGTTGGAATCAATGTTTTCCTGGTTAGAGTCAAGCCAACCACAACGGGGTCATGATCTGAGGCGCGGTAGGGCTCTGGGCTATAAAGGTTTTGGATTTGTAATGGCGTTTTGAACTCCTCGTTGTAATCCAGGGCGCGAGGTTCATCTGCATTAATGTGCCAGTGCGCTGTGCCCACAATTTGGCTGGATAGAGCGGTAGATGCCAGTGCATGATCCAAGTAGCCGGATTCGGCTGAATAGACATACGAATAGCGATTTTCCGGAGCATCAAAACGTTCCACCTGATCGACATAGCCAGCATCTTTAATGGCGGTGATGGGGTCTTCTTTAGCATAAGAATTTAAATCACCGATGATGAGTACATTATCGGTCGTCGCGCCTGTGGGCTTGGTCGCGAGCCATGCGGTCAATGCTTTAGCTGCCCTTGTGCGTGTGACATTGCAATTGCCCTGTCCGTCGCCGATGTCGGGGTCGCCTGCTGCGTTGCAGTCGCTACCTTTGGATTTGAAGTGGTTAACCGTCACGGTAAATTCCGCACCGCTTGCCTTGTCAAAGAAGGTCTGGGTGAGCGCAGGCCGGTTCTTCGTGTCGTCAAACAATGGAGCGTTATTGCTATCTTTGGGCGAGTTAGCGCTGCTCAGGATGGCTGTTCTGCCTACGGGAGTGACCTTGTCGCTGCGGTAAATCAAACCTACCGTAATTTCGTCGGTACCAATTTTGGCTAGGCCGGGATTGATGTAGGCGTAATGGTTCTGGGCGCTGCGCTCATTGATCTGTTTGGTCAATTGGGCAATCGCGCTGTTTGCGTCAAAACCATCGTTTTCAATTTCCATCAAGCCCATGACGTCAGCTTGAATGGTATTGATTGCATTGGCAATTTTGTCATATTGACGCGTGAACTCCCCGGGCGTATCCGCGCCGCGTGAGGTTGGGAAGCCGCCGCCCTGCCCGTCACCATTGAAATAATTGAGTACGTTGAAGCTGCCGACGGTGAGCTTTGCTCCAGCAATGGCGTTTGGCTGGCTGGAGCGAGGATTGCTCATGGGGTCAAAACTTAACTGCTGCGTGGGTTGCAGGCGATATTCGCCAAACGAAAAGTCAATGACGCCGACAACGTTGCAAACCTTGGTGCCGACACGGAGAGTGTCGTTGGCGCTTAGCCCGCTAGGTTCGGGATAGCGAATAGTTGCTGGGTTTTCTTTATTGCTGGAGTCATCAACAAGCAGGCGGTTAAGTTTGTTTTCTGCCGCGAGGGCGATAGCTGGCGCGCCGGGAGCAACGACATTAGTTGGTACAAAAAGACGTGGACTTGCCGAAATATAAAATTGTCCATAACGCGCAAGATTGTAAGATCGGAAGAGCACACGTCTGAACTCCAGTCCCGTCAGTCAATCTCGTA
>CALKWL010000144.1 GCA_938004235.1 uncultured Gammaproteobacteria bacterium | reverse complement strand
AGATTGACTGACGTGACTGGAGTTCAGACGTGTGCTCTTCCGATCTTGCACGATGTTTTTAGAGTCGTAAACGAACACGCCTTCAGATGTTTTAGGGTCAGTGTCGCGGTGCGCCTCTTCTTCTTCGACAAAAAATCCATTGAGTTGGCCAGTACCTTGAAATGCCGCGGTCACAATACCTTCAACGGTGACGGTTTTATTGATTAGCGGGCTGGCGTCTGTGACGCCTTGAATAGCGCTAATCAGCGTGGCTGCTTGGCCGCAGGTTGATTGAGGGGGCGGCGGCGGGGGCGGCGGTGTGCTTCCACTAAAGCTTTGACCCGCATTGACGGCGTTGAATGTATTGGTAGTAGGCGCTGCCCATACAAAACTTTCGTACTCACTACCCGAGCCGGTCAGTTGTAATGAGGTTCCGGCAGCGTCTGCACCCCCTTCGATGACGCCAATATCAACGCTCGTTGTACCAACGGCCGGGCCATCGGTAGCGGTTAATACGCCTTCATAACTTAAAAACTGCACGACTTGCCCGCTGGCATTAACTAAGGCAATGCCATCAGGAGCGCCATTTTGAATGCCAGGGGTGTTGACGGCGACGAAACCGAAACCATTACCGCTATCCGGGAGGGAGCCGCTTAGTGGGTAGGTGGCGTATTTTGCTCCATTGCTGCCGTTGTATAGAACCAGTGACCAACTGCTTAAGTCGGTTCCAGCAGGTCCTGCAATTTCGACCGCTTCACCCGCATCTGTACCAGAGTTGTCGTAGTGAATTTCGTTGATGAAGACCGGTGTGCCCGCCTGAGCAAAGCTGGTGCTGGCGGATATGGATAGAAGAACCCAACCGGCTGATATTAACGTCTTGAGTTTCATTTTAATGCCCATTGCATTTGCTTTAAGGAGTAGGCGCGCAAGGGTACGTGGGTAATGTGGATGAAATATAAATTTTTAGTGACCATTAGGTGACAGGCCGTTTGGTTTGACAATGGTAGCGGTTTGCATATCCGTACTAGCGAGAGTCGGATAGGCTCAAGTCCGACAGGCTGCTGGCGGGGGGAAGCGTAATCGCGCCGCTTTCTTGTGCTTCAGGCGATGGCTCCGGCGAGTAGGTTGAGCGTCATGGCTAGCACCAGGATGTTATAGGTAAAGGAAGCGAGGCCATGCAGGATGGCCAGGCGGCGCATACGCGGGTCGGTAATGTTGACGTCGGCGGTTTGCGAGGTCATGCCGATCACCAGGGCAAAGTAGGCAAAATCGCTGTAGCCGGGTTTTTGTGCGCCGGGGAATAACAACCCCTCCACCGTGTCGCGTTCGTCCGGCGTTTCGGCATCGGGAGCGTAATACAGGCGGGCATAGTGCAGGGTGAAGATGGCCTGGATCAGCAGCCAATTCATCGCCAGAGCGCTCAGCGCCAGAGCAATTTGTCGCCAGCGTTGCCAGCCTTGCATAGAGCTTGCGGCTTCTGCAATGGTCAAAACGCCCAGCAGGCTAATCAGAATCGTTATGACCAGTATGCTGAGGATGGCATTGCTTCCGGGGTCGGCGCGCTGGGCGCGCCAGCGCGAGAGATGCGCATTGAGTTTGCCCAGGCCAATGACCAACAGGCTCAGGTAGCAGCCCCCTGCGATCAGCCATGCGGCCAGCAGGCGGCTTCCCCAGCCGCCTTGCGGAAACCATGCCCAGAGCAGCAACACGCTTAACACTCCAATGCCGCTGGCGATCAGGAACCGATGCCAGACATAGAGATGCGCGAATGGATGAACAGCGTGGTGATCGCTCATTGACTTGGCTCATTCACCCAGGGACAGGCGCATGGGGAGCATGTTGGAGCGGGTGAATCCATGTTGGCTGTAAAAGCGCTGCGCCGCCTCGTTGTCTCCGTCGGTCAACAGTGTAATCCGCCGACATCCTTGGCTGCGGGCAAGGGCGATGGCTTGGGTCAGTAGCTGCGAGCCAATACCGCCTCCGCGAGCCTGCGGGGCGACCACCATGTCTTCCAGCCATGCGACTCTTTCCCCGAGTGCGGTGGACACGCTGAACAACAGGTTGACCATGCCCGCAATCTCGTCGCCATTTCGCGCAACCAGAATTGCGCCGACCTCGGGGTTGCTGATGATCTGCGTCAGTCCTCTGGTCTGAGCCTCCGTGTTCGGGGCAAACTCGGCTTCCTGCGCAAAGAGCAGCGACAACAGGGCGCAGAGGGCGGGAATGTCGGCTGGTGTGGCTTGGTCGATGTGTGTGTGCATGGGGGGCTTGCGGCGTGGGTCAGTGTTTTTCGGCAGAGGCGCGGCGCTGTAGCCAGAGCAGAACGAAGCCGATCACCGGCAGGGCGATGTCGGTGTAGAGGATGGCTCCGGCGTTGCCCGGCGCGAGATTGCCGGTTTTAATGATTTCGTAGATATGTCCGCCCGCCGCGCCGAGCAGGAAGAAGGCCGGGCCGATGATGGCGGCAAGGCGCAGGTCGAAGCTGCCACGAAAGGCCAGCAGGCCGACTGCGGCGAAGCCTAGGCTGGCGAAGCCGACTTCGCGCTGGAACGGGCTGTCTGCCCAGCCGATGAAATGCGCCACCATCTCGCCAAAGAATACGTGCATGACGAAGTTGTAGAAGTAGCTGAGAGCAATGGAGAACAGGATGAAGTAGGCGAGGATGGCTTCAATGAGCACCGCCTTGCTTAACGGCTTGGGTTTGCCCAGCAGTGATAACGCCGTAGCGATCAGGCCGCCGATTAGCAGGGTGAGGGTGATATTTTGCAAAGCGAGGCGAATGAGGTTTTCCATGCGAAACTTCCCGTGGGGTTGTCACCCAAAGATTGAGCGGGTGGAGGAGCTTGTTCGAGTCTAGCAAAGGAGTTGATTCATGCGTGCAGCTCATATCGCACGGTTGCTGGTGCGTGAAGTTGAAGCATCCATGAGCGGCGAGCACACGCCAGTCATGCTGTGGGGTGCGCCGGGCGTGGGTAAGTCGGCGCTGGTGGCGCAAGCGGCGCGAGCGTGCGGTGTGCCGATGATTGATCTGCGCCTTTCGCAGCTTGAGCCGTCGGATTTGCGCGGGATGCCATATCAAAAGGATGGGCGGGTGGAGTGGGCGATTCCGTCCATGCTGCCGGATGCCTTGCGTCACGGCGCGCGCGGGGTGCTGTTTCTGGATGAGATCAATGCCGCCTTGCCCCAGGTGGCGGCGGCGGCCTATCAGTTGATTCTTGATCGGCGTTTGGGTGATTACCGGTTGCCTGAGGGTTGGGCGATTCTGGCGGCGGGCAATCGGCTGGGGGATCGGGGCGTAACCTACGCCATGCCCGCGCCGTTGGCGAATCGCTTTACGCATGTGGAGCTGGAGCCTTCGATTGAGGACTGGTTGCTGTGGGCGGCAGGCGCGGGGGTGGATGTGCGCTTGCAGGGCTTTTTGCGTCAGCGACCCGATCTGTTGCTGGTTTTTCCTGAGCGGGCGAATGTGTACGCCTTCCCGAGTCCGCGTAGTTGGGTTTTTGCCGACCGAGCCTTGCGTAAATTTGGCGACGATAAGGAATTGCTGGAGCCTGCGCTGATCGCTTGCGTCGGCGAGGCGGCGGGCATGTTGCTGCTCTCTTATCTGCAACGCCCTCAGCTTGATCTGGATGCACTGCTGGTTGCCGATGCGCCGCAGCTGCCGGAGGATGCGGATGCGCGCTGGGCGGTGCTGGATGCGGCCTTGGTACGTGTTCAGACTCTGGATAGGGAGAATGAGGCGGCGGCCAGCGCCTTGTTACGTCTGGCCGCCGCGTTTGACCAAGGTCTGGGAGAGCGTTTGGTGCGTGCCTTGCGCGAGCGCTTGGGCGAAGGCTTGTATGCGCTGGATGCGTTTGATGACTGGGCGGTGGTGCGGGGTGCGCATGGGTAGGAGCGGCGTCCTCGCCGCGAATCAACTTGCAGGTATTCGCGGCGGGGACGCCGTTCCTACAGAGCTGGAACGTTTTACTCGCCTGCGACTTGAGCTAAGCCGCGCCCACCCGGTGCTGGGGCGATTGGCGAGTTTTCTTGAACTGTCGGTTGCGGATGGATTGGCTTGCGCCGTGGAAAGTAGCGCACAGGCGCTAGGTTTCGATGCGGCTTATTGCCGCGCGGCGACGGATGAGGCGCTGCGCTTCTGGCTGGCACATGCAGCTCTGCACGCGGCTTTGCTGCATTTTGACCCGCCCTCAGGCTCGCCTGAGCACTGGTCGCGTGCGTGTGATGCTCAGGTGAACGAGCTGCTGCGTCAGCTTGGGTTTGAAGCGCCAAATGACGATGGTTTGGAGCGGCATGTCTGGTGGAACGATTCGGGTGAGGAAGGCGGTGAGGTCGCGCAACAGCGCATGGGTGGGGCGCTGGCGGATGATGCGTCTGCGGCATCCATGCGCCAGGGACAGACGCAGCAATGGCGTGTGCGCGTGCGTCAGGCCGTGGGCGAAGCGTTGGGGGCGGGCGGAACGGATGGGGTGTTGCTGCGTGCGTTAACCGGACATGTCCCGCCTGCGCCCGGGCAGGATTGGCGCGCGACTCTGGCGGCTTTTTTGCAGCGTTGGCATCGCGCCGAGGCGCATTACGGACGGACTTCGCGGCGGGCTATTGTGCCGTTTTTAATGCCCGCCCTGCGTCCGGCGGCGGCTCAGGTGCTGCTGGCGGTGGATACCAGTGCGTCGATCAAGCCGGAACAATTGCATATCTTTTGGGCGGAAATTCAGGCCTTGGCCGGGCAGGTGACGATGCAGCTCACCTTGTTGGCGGCGGATACTAAATTGGCGGCGGGCGCGCCCTGGGTGTTCGCGCCGGGCGAGGCGCCGCAATGGCCGTATCCGCATGGGCAGGGCGGGACGGATTTTCGTCCGGTGTTCGACTGGCTGGCGCAAAATGGCGAGGACATGGATGCGTTGATTTATTTTACCGACGGCAAAGGCGATTATCCTGCCCATGCGCCGGGTGTGCCGGTGTTGTGGGTGCTGGCGGGCGAAGGCGGGGATGTGCGCAGACCGCCGTGGGGTGAGGTAGTGATGTTATGAGACCGGTACGCATTGATATTGCTGAGAATGAGCAGGATCTTCTGGATCGGGTTTTGCAGCAGCTCTGGCTGGAGTTGGGCTTGTCGCGGCATACGCTGAATGCCTATGAAGTCGATTTGCGCCTGTTCGCCGCCTGGCTGGCGCCGCGCGAAAAAGCGCTGTTAAGCGCTGATCGTGCGGATATTTTGAGCTACCTTGCGCAAAAAATGGGCGAAGGCAGGCAGGCGCGCAGTCTGGCGCGCATGTTGTCGGCGGCACGGACGTTTTACGGCTGGCTGTTGCAGCATGGCGAGATTCAGCTTGATCCCACTCTGGATGTTCCGCCGCCGGGCATTGGGCGTCCCCTGCCCAAATCCCTGAGTGAAAGCGATGTCGAGGCTCTGGTGACCGCTCCGCCCATTGATACCCCGCTGGGGCTGCGTGACCGCGCCATGCTGGAAACACTGTATGCCACCGGTTTACGCGTCACTGAACTGATTAACCTTGGCATGGGTCACATGAGCCTGAGCTCGGGCGTGGTGCGCGTGCTGGGCAAGGGGCGCAAGGAGCGGCTGGTGCCCTTGGGCGATGAAGCGGTGTACTGGATCGAGCGTTACCTTGCCGAGGCGCGTCCGGCTTTGCTCGAAGGTCAGGGCGAGTGCGCCGAGCTGTTTGTGACGCGGCGCGGCGCGGGCATGACGCGGCAGATGTTCTGGACGCTTATCAAGCGCTATGCCGCGCAGGCGGGTTTGAATATGGAACTATCGCCGCACACCTTGCGTCATGCCTTTGCCACGCATCTGCTAAATCACGGTGCAGACCTGCGTGTGGTACAAATGCTCCTGGGACACTCGGATTTGTCGAGTACGCAAATTTATACCCACGTGGCGCGCGCACGGCTCAAGGCCTTGCACCATGAGCATCACCCGCGTGGGTAGGTGATTATTTTCGTTGATAGGTCTCGATGAAGTTCGAGTCGAAACTGCTTTGGTGTTCATCTGTAGGAGCGCCGTCTTGGCGCGAAGGCATCGGCTCGGGGACGAGTCTCCTACAACATGGATATTTGAAGTCTTACTTATTTGAAACCTTGAGGAAAAACGCATGAAGCGTGTTGTAGTGATGTCGAGCCTGGTGTTGTCCATGAGTCTGGCAGCCATGCCGGCAGTATGGGCGGATGCGGCGGGCGATGCCTTGGCGGCTAAGCTCAAGGCGGCGATGCCGGGCATTCCGCTGACTTCGGTTACGCCGACCCCGGTGGCCGGGATTTATGAAGTGGTGGCGGGTTCCGATGTGATTTACATGAGCGCTGATGGCAAGTACATGTTCCAGGGCGTGCTGGTGGATTTCGAGGCGCGCAAAAACTTGACTGAAGCGCGTCGTACGGGCATTCGTGCCGATCTTCTCAAGCAGCTCAAGGATGAAGACACGATTATTTATGCACCCATGGGAACGCCCAAACACACCATCACGATTTTTACCGATCCAAGCTGTCCGTACTGCCGCAAGCTGCACGCCGAGGTGCCGGAGCTGGTGAAAAACGGGGTGAAAGTGCGTTATGTGCTCTACCCGCGCGCCGGGCTGGATTCGCCGATTGGCAAGGCCAGCATCGGCATCATGTGCGCCAAGGATCGTAAGGCCGAGATGGATAAGTCGCTGGCTGGGCAGGCGGTCAACCTGCCTGTGTGCGACAAGCATCCGCTGGCGCAGCAGCTTGAACTGGGCGGCGCGCTGGGGCTGGAAGGCACGCCGTACATTGTGACCGAAAATGGCACGGTGATTTCCGGCTTCCGCCCGGCGGCAGATCTGCTCAAGATGCTGGATGCCTCCAAAAAGCCGTCGTAATAGGTGATGGGTCAAGAGGGAGCCTGAGTATCTGAATGCGGGTGTTTTGCTCTGCCCCCTCTCCTCAACCCTCTTCCGCGAGGGGAGGGAGAGTCAAGAGCCCGTTTTCAAGCTCGTAAACAGGCTCTTGGATTTTCATCATTGATGCAATCAGTGAGGTTTAGAGCCATGCCTCCCTTGTCTCCGCAAAAAGATCACCCCTGGCACACGCTGGATTCCACGGCGGTCGTGGATGCGCTGGCGAGTGATGCCGAGCGCGGCCTGAGCGAAGACGAGGCGGCGCGCCGCCTTACGCTTTACGGCGAAAACCGCCTGCCTGAGCCGCACCATCCCGGGATGGTGCGGCGTTTTTTTGCCCAGCTGAATAACCCGCTGATTTATGTCCTGCTGCTGGCCGCCGGGGTGACCGCGCTGCTTGGGCACTGGATGGATACGGCGGTGATTCTGGGCGTGGTGCTGCTCAACGCTGTGCTCGGTGTGGTGCAGGAGGGCAAGGCAGCACAGGCGATGGAAGCGCTCAAACACATGCTGATGCCCCATGCCCAGGTGTTGCGCGAAGGGGCGATGCAGCATGTGCCGAGTCATGCACTGGTGCCCGGTGATGTGGTGTTGTTGCAAGCCGGGGATCGTGTGCCGGCGGACCTGCACCTGCTGCGCGCGCATCAGCTGGCCGCAGACGAGAGCATGTTGAGCGGCGAATCGCTCGCGGTGCGCAAGATCACGCAGGCCGTGGCAGCGGATGCGCCCTTGGGCGAGCGGCGCGGTATGGTCTATGCCGGGACGCTGGTGACGCAGGGGCAGGCGAGCGGCATGGTGGTGGCGACGGGGGTGCACACTGAGCTTGGGCGCATCAGCGCCATGCTGGAGCATGTCAGCACGCTGGATACGCCGCTTTTGCGTCAGTTGGATACATTTGCGCGCCGTTTGACCTTCATTATTCTCGCTTTGGCACTGTTGGCTTTTCTGGTGGGGTATGGGCTGCGCGGCATTCCGCTGGCCGAAACCTTCATGCTGGCGGTCGGTCTGGCGGTGGCGGCCATTCCCGAGGGCCTGCCTGCGGTGTTGACCAAGATCGGAAGAGCGTCGTGTAGGGAAAGAGTGTAGATCTCGGTGG